>JAYSQK010000285.1:0-9427 GCA_043721555.1 Frankiales bacterium | reverse complement strand
CCATCGCCGGGCCGCCGCGCGCCGCGGAGCCGGCTCCGGGAGACGGCCGGTGCCCGGTCGTCCGCCACCGCCGCTGCCACCGCCGCTGCCCCCCGCTGCGGTGTTACAAGGAAGCCGGGGCACCTCCGCAAAGATCATCCGGGTGCCCCCGCTTCCGTGGATCACCGGGGGGTGGGGCAGGTGGGCGGCTCAGGCCAGGCTGGAGCCGCGGGCCACCAGCAGCGCCACGTCCACGCCGGCGACGACGAGCACGCTGAGGAAGGCGGCGCGCGACCCCGGCCGCCGGCCCAGCACGAGGCCGGCGACGGCGATGACGGCGGCGACGGTCAGCGCAGTGGTCGCCGGCAGTCCGGCAGCGCCCGGCCCGAACGACAGCAGCGCGGTCGCACCGAGCAGCAGGGCGACGGCGAGGGCCGAGGACGCCCGCCGGCCGAGCCGGTGCGGGAGCCCTCGCACCCCGGTCCCGGCGTCGTCCTCGAGGTCGGGCAGCACGTTGACCAGGTGGGCGCCGACCCCGAGCAGCGCCCCGGCGGCGCCCGCCCACCAGGGTGCGAACGGGTGCCCGGGCAGGCCCAGCACCACGATCGAGGGCACCAGACCGAACGACAGGGCGTACGGCAGGAACGACAGCACGGTCCGCTTGAGCACGACGTTGTAGCTCCAGGCCGAGGCGACCGCCACGAGATGTGCCGCCCCGGCGTACGCGCCCATGAGCAGGGACAGCGGGACGCACGCGATGGCTGCGGTGAGCGCGGCCGTGCGCACCACCGCAACCGGCAGGCCGCCCGTGACGACCGGCTTGTCGCTGCGGCCGGCGACCCGGTCGCGCGCGGCGTCGACCCAGTCGTTGCTCCAGCCGACGCTCAGTTGGCCGGACAGGAACGCCACCGCGACCGCGATCGCGCCGACCCCGCGGCCGGCCGAGACCGCGAGCGCGGTGGCCATCGCCGTGACCGCGGCCGTCGGTTCGGGGTGGCACGCCTTGACCAGAGCGCGGACCCGTTGCACGAGCGGAGTGTGTCAGCGGGCACGCTTGCCCGGTGAGCGCTCCGACCCGACCCAGGAACGATCCCCTGCAGTACGACGACCTGGCGGAGCTCTGGTGGGAACCGCGCAGCCGGTTCGCGATGCTGCACTGGATCGCCGAGGCGCGGGCGCGGCTGGTTCCGGTCGCCGTCCGGCAGGACAGCCTGCTGCTCGACCTGGCTTGCGGCGGCGGGGTCCTCGCCCCCTTTCTCGTCGGCAAGGGCCACCGGCACGTCGGGCTCGACCTGTCGCCGACGGCGCTGCCGCAGGCCCGTGGGTACGGCGTCGAACCGGTCCGTGGCGACGTCGGCAGGCTGCCGTTCCCCGACGAGGTCGCGGACGTGGTCGTGGCCGGTGAGGTGCTCGAGCACGTCAGCGACCTGCCGGGAGTGCTGGCCGAGGCCTGCCGCGTGCTGCGGCCCGGCGGCACCCTCGTGCTCGACACCATCGCGAACACCTGGTGGGGCCGGTTCAGCTCGATCACGGTCGGTGAGCGGATGCCCGCCGGGCCGCCCAAGCGGTTGCACGACCCGGCGCTCTACGTTGACCGGGCAGCCCTCGTGCGACTCGCCGCTGGGAACGGCGTCGACCTCGAGCTGTCCGGTCTGCGGCTCGGTGCGACGGACTACCTGCTGTGGTTGGCGGGCAGGAGGGAGACAGTGCGGATGCGCACGACACGATCCACGGCGGGGCTGTTCCAGGCCTCCGGACGCAAGGAGGCCAGATGACCCGGATCGCGACCGTGACGGGGCACGGCTCGGCCCTGCCGCCCGCGATGAGCCAACAGCATCTGTGGGAAGACTTCTTCGACGAGCACTACGCCGGCGCGCGCATCGCGGCCAAGGTGTGGCGGTCCGCCGGCATCCAGACCCGGCGCGGCGTGGTCGACCCGAGCTCGGAGGATGTCTCGGCGTGGGGCACCGGCGCCCGCATGCAGCGCTTCATCACCGAGGCGCTGCCGCTCGGCCGCGAGGCGGTCGGCAAGGCGCTCGCCGACGCCGGCCTCGACCCGGCCGACGTCGGGCTGTTCGCGGTCGTGAGCTGCACCGGCTACACCACGCCTGGCCTGGACATCCTGCTGGCCCGCGACCTCGGCATGCGGGATGACACCCAGCGGCTCCACATCGGCCATATGGGTTGCTACGCCGCGCTGCCTGGCCTCGGCGCTGTCAGTGACTACGTCGTCGCCCGCGGCAAACCGGCTGTCCTGCTCTGCCTGGAGCTCACCAGCTTGCACATCCAGCCGACGACGGACAGCGCACGCAGCGCGACGCCGACCGGGCCCGACCTCGAGCAGATGGTGGCCCACGCGCTGTTCAGCGACGCGGCCGCGGCGGTGGTGCTCGAGCCCGACGCCAGCGGGTTCGCAGTGGTCGACGCGGTCGCCCGCACCGACACCGGTACTGCTGAGCTGATGACCTGGGACGTCACCGACCTCGGCTTCAAGATGGGCCTCTCGCCGAAGGTCCCGGAGGTCCTCGCGGTCCATGCCCGCCCGGTCGTCGAGGAGTTGCTGGCGCGCAACGGCCTGACCGTCGACGACGTGAGCGGGTGGGCGATCCATCCCGGCGGCCGCAAGATCGTCGAGGTCGTCGGCGAGGCGCTCGGGCTGACCGAGAGCCAGCTCGCCCCGTCGTACGACGTACTGAGAGAGATCGGCAACTGCTCGTCCTCGACCGTGTTGTTGGTGCTCGACCGGCTGGTCCAGACGAGCGAGATCGCCGTCGGTGGCCACCTGGTCGCGATGGCGTTCGGACCCGGGCTGACCCTCTGCGCGACCCTGCTGACCCGCCGCTAACTGCATCTCCAGGGTCGGTTGTCAAGCCCCAGTTAGGCCCTCTGACCTGCGACGACGTCCGCGAGATGGCCGTCACAGCGTGTTAGACTGAGGGCCGGCGAGAGGACCACATCCCCCATGTTGTGCAAGCCATGACGTACCAGGTCGGCGAGACCGTCGTCTACCCCCACCACGGGGCAGCGCTCATCGAAGCGATCGAGACCCGCACCGTCAAGGGTGAGGAGAAGATCTACTACGTCCTGCATGTCGCGCAGGGCGACCTCACCGTCCGCGTCCCGGCTGACAATGCCGACATCGTCGGTGTGCGCGACGTCGTCGGTCAGGCCGGGCTCGACAAGGTGTTCGAGGTGCTGCGCGCCCCGGCCGTCGAGGAGCCGACCAACTGGTCCCGGCGTTACAAGGCAAACCTTGAGAAGCTCGCCTCGGGCGACATCAACAAGGTCGGCGAAGTGGTCCGCGATCTGTGGCGGCGCGACCGCGAGCGTGGCCTGTCGGCCGGCGAGAAGCGGATGCTGAGCAAGGCCCGGCAGATCCTGGTGAGCGAGCTCGCGTTGGCCGAGGGCACCAACGAGGACAAGGCAGAGGCGATCCTCGACGAGGTCCTGGCCTCCTAGATGGGCGTGCGTCCGGCGGGGACGACATCGACCGAATCGGTCGGGTCGTCCCCTCGGCGTTCGCGGTCCCGACCACCGACGGTCGTGCTCGAGGTCCTTCGGCTGCTGGTCATCGTCTTTTTCGCCGGCGCGGGCTACGAGGTCGGCACGGGGATCGGGCCGGACCGGCAGGTCCTCGGCGTGTTGAACGGGACCGCCGTCGGCCTCATTCTTGGCGTCGGCCTCGGCTATGTCCTGGGTGGCGTCCTCGGGCGCACCACCACGACCTCGGCTGAGGGCGTTCGGTCGCGCCTGCAGGAGACGTCGGTCGACCAACTCGTTGCCGGCGCCGTCGGCACCGTCGGCGGGGTGCTGCTCGGGGCGGGGGTCGCCTGGCCGGTCTTCCTGTTGCGTCAGTCGTTCCTGGCCTTTCCGCTGTTCGGGTTCGTCGTGGTCACGCTGGGCTATGTCGGCTTTCTCGTCGGGGTCAGCAAACGGGACGGGGTGCTGGCGATCTTCGGCGAGCGGGCCGGCCGAGCGCCTCGTTCGGCGGCTGCCTCTTCCCTGCCTCGCGTCGTCGATTCCTCAGTGGCGATCGACGGACGGATCCTGGACGTTGTGCGGGCTGGTTTCCTGCACGGCCAGATGTACGTCCCGGCACCGGTTCTCGCCGAGCTGCAGGGTCTCGCTGACGCCGGCGACGACACCCGCCGGGCCAAGGGCCGCCGTGGCCTGGAGGTGCTCGAGGCCCTGCAGCGGGAGCCCGCTGTCGACCTCGAGGTGCTCGACCTCGACGTGCCGGGCGTGCCCGAGGTCGACGCCAAGCTCGTCCGGATCTGCCTCGATCGCGGCGCGGCGCTGCTGACCCTGGACACCAACCTGGCCAAGGCGGCAGCCCTTGCCGGCGTGCACGTGCTCAACCTGCACGCGCTGGCGCTCGCCCTGCGCCCGCCGGTCGCCGCGGGTGACGACGTCCGGGTGTTGCTGCTCAAGCCCGGCAAGGAAACCGGCCAGGCGGTCGGCTACCTCGACGACGGCAGCATGGTCATCGTGGAGCACGCGAGGGACCGCATCGGTGGCGAGGTCGGGGTGCACGTCACCAGCGTGGTCACCACCGCAAACGGCCGGTTGGTGTTCGGCCGTCCCGATGATGTCGCGGCAGCTGCGCACCCCCGTCCGCCTCGGCGCCCGGCGGCCTCGGACGCCCCGTCACCCGCCTCGATCCCGCCGCGCGCCCGGTGACCGGACCGGTCGGTGTCGTGGTCCCCGCCGCCGGACTCGGGACTCGGCTCGGCCCCGGCGCCCCGAAGGCGCTGCGACACCTGGCCGGCGAGCCGCTGCTCGTCCACGCCGTCCGCCGGCTGCGGCAGTGCCCGTCGGTCGGCCCCGTCGTGATCGCTGCACCGCCGGCCGAGCTTGCCGTCGTACGCGCGCTGCTCACCGCGTACGACGTCCTGGTGGTCGCCGGCGGCGAGCAGCGGCAGGACTCGGTCGCCGCCGGGCTTGCCGCGTTGCCCGCCGCGGTCGAGTTCGTGCTCGTGCATGACGCGGCCCGGGCGCTGGTGCCGGTCGCCGTCGTCGAGGCCGTGATCGACGCCCTGCGCGCCGGTGCGGAGGCGGTCATCCCGGTGCTACCGGTGCCCGACACCGTCAAACAGGTCGATGCCTTTGACCGGGTCGTGGCCACCCCTGACCGTCGGGACTTGCGGTTGGCGCAGACCCCGCAGGGGTTCCGGCGGGACGTCCTGGAGGCGGCCTATGCGGCCGCACCGACGTCGGTCGACCGGCCGGCGACCGACGACGCAGGGCTGGTCGAGCAACTCGGCAGACCCGTGCTGACCGTGCCGGGCGCCGAGGAGGCGTTCAAGGTGACCCGCCCGCTCGACCTCCTGCTGGCCGAGGCGGTCCTGGCCGGTGGCTGAGCTGCCCCGGGTCGGCATCGGCGCCGACGTGCACCCCTATGCGGCCGGCCGGCCCTGCTGGGTGGCCGGCCTGCTGTGGGACGGCGTCGACGGACTGGCCGGGCACTCCGACGGCGACGTCGCCGCGCACGCCGCCTGCGACGCGCTGCTGTCGGCGGCCGGGCTGGGCGACCTGGGGTCCAACTACGGCTCCGCGGAGCCGGCCTGGGCCGGGGCCTCCGGTGCCGCATTGTTGGCCGAGACCCTGCGCCGGGTGAGCGCGGCCGGCTACCTGATCGGCAACGTCGCGGTGCAGGTCGTCGGAAACCTGCCAAAGATCATCCCGCGCCGGGCCGAGGCGGAGGCCGTGCTGTCCGCCGCACTCGGCGGTGCGCAGGTCAGCGTGTCCGCGACGACCACCGACGGGCTGGGCCTGACCGGACGAGGTGAGGGCCTGGCCGCCCTCGCCACCGCCCTGATCGCCCGCGGCTGACCCGCGTCTCCCTGCCGCCCGCCCGCCCTCCTGCCCACCCGCCCATGATCCACGGAAGCCGGGGCACCGCTGTGATCTTCATTGAGGTGCCCCACCTTCCGTGGATCACCGGGGTAGGGGTCGGCGGGGTGGGGCGGGGCGGGGGCGGGGCGGGGCTGGGCGTGCGCCGGCCCGAGGTGCGAACCGGCCGCGCCCGTAGTCTGGACCGGTGAGCCTGCGCCTGTACGACACCCTGACCCGGGCCACGTCGCCCTTCGAGCCGCTCGTAGCGGGCCGGGCCGGCGTCTACATCTGCGGCCCGACGGTGCAGGCCGCCCCGCACGTCGGGCACCTGCGCAGCGCGGTCGCCCTCGACGTGCTGCACCGGTGGCTGGTCGAGTCCGGCCTCACGGTCACCTTCGTCCGCAACGTCACCGACGTCGACGACAAGATCATTCACGATGCCAGCCACGACGACGAGCCGTGGTGGGCGCTCGCCACCCGCAACACCCGGCTGTTCGACCGGGCGTACGACGCGGTGCTGTGCCTGCCCGCCACCGCTGAGCCGCGGGTGACCGGGCACCTGCCGGAGATCGTCCGGCTGGTCACCCAGCTCGTCGACCAGGGTGCCGCCTATGAGAGCGGCGGCGACGTCTACCTGTCGGTGCGCGCTGTCCCGTCGTACGGGCAACTGTCGGGGCAATCACCGGATGCGCTGCGGACCAGCGAGAAGGCCGTCGCCCACGGGCTGACCGGCAGCAAGCGCGACCCGCTCGACTTCGCGCTGTGGAAGGCGGCCAAGGAGGGCGAGCCGAGCTGGCCGTCGCCGTGGGGAGCGGGCCGGCCGGGTTGGCACATCGAGTGTTCGGCGATGGCGGTGGCCTACCTCGGCGAGGCGTTCGACCTGCACGCCGGCGGCCTGGATCTGGTGTTCCCGCACCACGAGAACGAGATCGCCCAGTCGGCCGCCGCGGGCCATCCGTTCGCCCGCCGCTGGCTGCACCACGGTCTGGTGACCGCGACCGGCGGCGAGAAGATGTCCAAGAGCCTCGGCAACTCGGTCACCGTGGCCCAGGCCCTCGCCGAGCACCGGCCGCAGGTCGTTCGCTACGCGCTCGGCGCCGCGCACTACCGCTCCAACATCGAGTGGTCGGGGCAGGTCGCGGGCGAGGCCGAGGCGGCCTACGCCCGGATCGAGAACTTCGTCCGCAAGGCCACCGAGGCGACCGCGGGCGTCGAGGCCGATCCGGCCCTGTCGAAGGTCAGCTGGGAGGAGTTCGCGGCCGCGCTCGACGACGACCTCGGCGTGCCCCAGGCCCTCGCGACCGTGCACTCGGGGGTCCGCGCCGGCAACGCGCTGCTCGCGGCCAAGGAGTTGCCGGCCCTGGCAGCAACCCTTTCCGTCGTACGACGGATGCTGCGCGTGCTCGCGCTGGATCCCGACCAGTGGTCCACCGCAGGTGCCAGCACGAACGACCTGACCGCGGTCGTCGACGCGCTCGTGGCGTTGGCCGTCGAGGCCCGCGCCGACGCCCGGGCACGCAAGGACTGGGCCCAGGCCGACGCGATCCGCGACCGGCTCGGCGCTTCGGGGATCGTCCTTGAGGACACCGTCGACGGTGTGCAGTGGAGGCTCTCGTGACCGGCAAGCCGAGGACCAGCATCGCCAAGGGCGGCCAGGGCGGTCGGGCCGGCAAGGAGGGTTCGCACCGCAAGGGGGCGGCGCTGGGCTCGGGCGGCCAGGGCAAGAAGAAGCTCGAGGGCCGCAAGCCCACGCCACCGGCGTCGGCCCGGACCGGGCACCCGGCTGCGCGCAAGGCGGCCGCGGCGGTCAAGCGCGCCGCGACCTCGAGCGCCGGCAATGCGCCCGAGCGCACCGGGCCCTACGCCACCGCCCCGACGCGGGCCGCTGGGACCCGCGGCGGATCGCCGACCGCCGGCTCCCGCAGCGGATCGCCGACCGCCGGCTCCCGCGGCGTCCGCCGACCCGGGCCGGACGCCCCCGAGACGGTGATCGGGCGCAACCCGGTCGTCGAGGCGCTGCGGGCCAGGGTGCCGGCGACCGCGCTCTACCTCGCGATGGGCATGGACAGCGACGAGCGGGTCACCGAGGCGGTGTCGGTGGCGGCCAAGGCCGGCATCGCGCTGATCGAGATGACCCGCCAGCAGATGGACAAGATGACCGGTGGCGCGCTGCACCAGGGGCTCGCCCTGCAGGTGCCGCCGTACACCTACCTGCACCCGGACGATCTACTGGCGAGGGCGCTCGCCGCGGCCGTCCCGCTGCTGGTGGCCTTGGACGGCGTCACCGACCCGCGCAACCTCGGCGCGGTGGTCCGCTCCGCGGCGGCGTTCGGCGCCCAGGGCGTGCTGCTGCCCGAACGCCGGGCGGCCGGGATGACGGCGAGTGCCTGGCGGACCAGCGCCGGTGCGGCCGCCCGGTTGCCGGTGGCCCGCTGTACCAACCTGGCCCGCACCTTGACGTCGTACCAGGCTGCCGGGCTGTTCACCGTCGGGCTCGCAGCGGACGGAGCGGTGTCCCTGGACGAGCTCGAGGTCGCGACCAGCCCACTCGTGCTCGTGGTCGGTTCTGAGGGCGCGGGTCTGGGCCGGCTCGTCGCGCAGACCTGCGACCTGACGGTGCGGATCCCGATGACGGGGGCGACCGAGTCGCTGAACGCCGGGATTGCGGCGGCTGTCACCCTTGCGGAGATCGCCCGGCGTCGGCGCGCCTGAGCTCCATACGCAGCAGGGCCGACGAGCCCACCTCGGGGGGGTGGGGCAGGCCCGCCGGCCGTCTGCGGGACGCCCATGCGAGAACGTCGTGGCGTCGTACGACGTAGCGGTTGCCTACCCGTCCGACCGGGACCCACACGCGATCACCCGCCGGACCTGGAACGCGGCCCCTACGCTGATCACCATACGCGCCTGCCGGCGTGGCGCAGTGGTAGCGCAACCGCCTTGTAAGCGGTAGGTCGTCGGTTCGAACCCGACCGCCGGCTCCAGCACGCGCAGGGCTCCTGCGTCCTCGTCGACGACTCGCCCCACGGACCACCAACCTGTGCAGGTTCATCGACGGCCGACAACGCCAGTCGGAGAGCTCGCTCGGCCAGGTCGACTCGCACGTCGCGAGTGGGTTGGGGGGACCGGCTGCGGAATGCCGGCCTCCTCGCTGGACGCAACACGCAGCTGGTGAGTACGACAAGCCGCCCGAGCCAGCCCGGTTCCGGACTCGTAGGTCCCGGCTGCTCCCGGTTTCGTCGACGTCGCGATGCGGCGGGCGGCCCAAACTTCGATTTGACCGGGTTATACTTGGGCTGGGAAAACCGCGATTTCGTTGCCCGATGACAGGTCGCCGGCTCCTCGACGAGAACGCCTGGTGATCAGTCGCGGATCGATCTGCTGGGTCGACCTCGGCGAACCGCGCGGGAGCCCGCCTGCAAAGGTCCGACCGGTGCTCGTCCTGCAAGACGGCGCGTACAACAGCAACCGCCTGTCGACGACCATCGTGGCCGTCGTCACAGCCAACACCGCCCACGCTGCCGTAGCGGGCAACGTCTTCATCCCGGCTGGCGCAGGTGGACTCCTGAAGGACTCGGTGGCCGACCTGACGGCAATCGTGACGTTGAACAAGGCG
>JAYSQK010000284.1:0-1939 GCA_043721555.1 Frankiales bacterium | reverse complement strand
ATCGACCGGTGCCTCGTCGCGGCGTACGACGGGGGGCTGGTCCCGCTGCTCTGCCTGACCAAGAGCGACCTCGCGCCGGCCGACGAGCTGCTGGCGCTGTACGAGCCGCTGGGCGTCGAGGCGCTCGTCACCGGGCACGGGTCGGGCGTCGACGCACTCCGGGATCGCCTGCAGGGCAAGGTGTCGGTGCTGTTCGGCCAGTCCGGGGTCGGCAAGTCGACGCTGGTCAACCAACTCGTCCCGGACGCCTTCCGGGCCGTCGGTGAGGTCAGCGGCGTCGGGAAGGGCCGGCACGTCTCGTCGTCCGCGATCGCCCTCGAGTTACCCGGCGGCGGGACCGTCATCGACACGCCCGGGGTGCGGTCCTTCGGGCTGGGCGCAGTCACCCCGGACGGGGTGCTGGCGGCGTTCCCCGACCTCGCCGAGGGGGCGCTGCGCTGCCCGCCGTCGTGCGGCCATCTGACCCAGGAGTCCGGCTGCGCCCTCGATGCCTGGGTCGCCACCGGGGCAGCGAGCGCCGACCGGTTGTTCTCGCTGCGCCGGCTGCTGCAGGCCAAGGACGGCGACGACCCGGCCGGGGGCTGAGCCGGCTCAGACCCGGTGCTGGGTTAGACCCGGATGCCGTCCCAGACCAGCCGCTGCGCCGACCGGGGGTCGGGCACGACCGAGGTCAGCGTGCCGAAGACCTGCACCGGCCGGGTCGCGAGGTCGTAGACCGGCCAGCCGGGATCGCCGGTCGTCACGAAGTCGACCCAGGCGCGGTGCATCGCGTCGGCGAGCTCCTGCGGCGGGGCGTCACCGGCCATCGCCTGGCCCCCCGCGGCGTCGAGCGTGTCGAAGACGAAGCCGATCTCGAGGGCGTGGCAGGCCCCGAGCCGACCGCCGAACTGCGGGCTCGGCCAGGCGAACTCATACATGTGCGTGCTGCCCGGACCGCCGGCGCGCGCCTCGGCCAGGCGCAGCGCGGGCAGCCGGAAGAACCAGTCGGTCGCAACCGCCATCAGCAACTCGCCGGGGGTCGCGCCCGGCAGATCGCTCCGGTACGGCGCGAGTGCCTCGGCCGGCAGGCCGTAGCCGGCCAGCACCATCGCCAGCACGTTGTCGTCCATGAAGTCGACGAAGGAGTTGGGCACGAGGAACAGCGCGTACTCGTCGCTGTTGGTGCCGATCAGCAGGTCGACGCCGGCGCCGGCACCCGCCTGGACCCCGCGCACCGGCAGCGCGGGCAGCACGTCGCCATCGAGCACGGGCTCCCAGGCCATCAGGTTCAGCGTGATCTCGCCCCACTTGGCCGGGTCCGGCTTGGTCGAGATGTCCTGCGAGAGCGCCTGTTGCGCAGCCACCAGGCGGGCCGGTTCGACGGCGGCGAAGGCCTCGCGGGTCAGCGGCACCCCCAGCCGCTCGGCAAGCTCCGCCGCGACCCGGCCGGCGGTCGCCGGGGTGAGCGCGTAGTGCCCGGCGCCGCTCTGTGCGATTGCCCGGCTGAACAACCCCTGCGCCAGCGGCATGCTGAGCAGCGAGGTGACGCTGAACGCGCCGGCCGACTCCCCGGCGATCGTCACCCGAGCCGGGTCACCGCCGAAGGCCGCGATGTTGTCGCGCACCCAGGTCAGCGCCGCGACCTGGTCGAGCAGCCCCCGGTTGGCCGGGCCGTCGTCGCCGAAGTGCAGGAACCCATCGACGCCGAGCCGGTAATTGATCGTCACGAGCACCACGCCGTCGCGGGCGAACGCCGTCCCGTCGTACTGCGGCACCGCGCCCGAGCCGTTGACGAACGCGCCGCCGTGGATCCACACCAGCACTGGCAGGCCGGTCGCACCGGGGTCGGGCGTCCACACGTTGAGGTTGAGCACGTCGGCACCCTCGATGACCGGCTCAGGCAACAGCAGGTCGATCGGCGCCGGGTAGGGCGGTTTGAGCGCCGTCGGGCCGTACGCCG
>JAYSQK010000283.1:0-14614 GCA_043721555.1 Frankiales bacterium | reverse complement strand
GGGCATGCCGCTGGTGATGCGGCGCTGGTTGCCTGCGGCCAGGCGTTGCAGGACGTGTGCCGCCCGGCTGACACCGTGGCTCGCACCGGCGGCGACGAGTTCTCCGTATTGGCTGTGCAGTGCGATGCGGTGTCCGCGGTCGCCCTGGCCCGGCGGGCCCGGGTGCAGCTGCGGGCCGCCGGGGTCGTTGCCTCGGTCGGCGTCGCGGCCCGACGGCCCCAGGAAGGGCTCGAGGACACGTGGCGCCGCGCCGACCAAGCGATGTACCGCGACAAGCGCCGCCGCCGGCCGATGTCGTCGCGGTCCCCCCGGACCCCGTGATCGAGCGACCGGGTCAGCCGGCGTACCGACTGAGACGCCTCGGCCGATGATGTTTTCGTGACCCGGTTGCGGATGAACCAACCGGCGCTGCTGTTCATCTGCTCCACCGTGCTGCTGGTTGCGGGGGGCGTGGCGTGGCTGTCGGCAGCCGAACGGCCGGCGGGCATCGTCTGGTTCACCGGCACGGTGCTCGGTCTCGGTTCGTCGTTGATCTGGACCATCGGGGCGATCAGGCGCCACCAGCCGAGCGTCGACGTCATCGCGGTGCTGGCGCTGGCAGGCGCCCTCGCGGTCGACGAGCCCTTCGCCGGCGCCATGATCACCGTGATGCTTGCGAGCGGGCGGTTGCTGGAGGCGCGGGCGGCCGCGCGGGCCCGCCGGGAACTGAGCCTGCTCGTCGAGCGGGCTCCGCGCACGGCTCGGCGCCGCGTCGAGGGTGGTGTCGTTGCAGTCGCCGTGGACACCGTGGTGGCCGGAGACCGCCTGCTCGTGGGCACCGGGGAGGTCGTCCCGGTGGATGGACGGCTGCTGTCGTTGGCTGTGTTGGACGAGTCCGCACTCTCCGGGGAACCGCTTCCGGTCGAACGCCTCGCCGGCGACGACGTCCGCAGCGGTGTGGTCAACGCGGGGCAGCCGATCGACCTGGTCGCGACGGCCGCGGCCGCGGCGTCCACCTACGCCGGTGTGGTGCGGCTGGTCGAGCAGGCGCAGGCCTCGTCGGCGCCGTTCGTCCGGACCGCCGACCGGTTCGCGGTCCTGTTCGTCCCGGTGACGCTCGTCCTTGCCGGCGCGGCCTGGGCACTGAGCTCGGATGCCGTCCGCGCCGTCGCTGTCCTGGTCGTGGCGACACCATGCCCGCTGCTGCTCGCGGCGCCGATCGCGATCATGTCCGGCCTGTCCCGGGCGGCGCACATCGGTGTGGTCATCAAGGGCGGAGGGGCACTTGAACGCCTTGCCGGCGGCCAGGTGATGCTCTTCGACAAGACCGGCACGCTCACCCAGGGGCGACCGGTGCTGGCCGACGTGGTCATGGCGGGCGACGGGATGCAGGCCGATGAGTTGCTACGGCTTGCCGCCTCGCTCGACCAGGTCTCGGCGCATGTGCTCGCGAGCGCCATCGTCACCGGGGGCACCCGCCGCGGGCTGGTCCTGCAGCTTCCACAGGATGTCCGAGAGGTGCACGGCTACGGCCTGGAGGGCACTGTCGGCAATCACCGGGTCAGACTCGGCAAGGCAGCGTGGATCGTCGGCCGCGACTCGCCTCCGTGGGTTCGTCAGGTGCGTCGGCGGGCCGACCTGGACGGTTCGCTGACGGTCTTCGCCGCCGTCGACGACGAGCCTGCCGGAGCCTTCCTCCTCGAAGACGCGATCCGGCCCGACGCACCCCGGATGGTGCGCGCGCTGCGCGGGGCCGGGATCTCGCGCGTCGTGCTCGTCACGGGCGACCGCGCCGACATCGGCGACATGGTCGGGCGGATTGTCGGCGTCGACCAGGTGCTGGCCGACTGCGACCCTGCGGCCAAACTCGCCGCGATCGAGCACGAGTCCGCGCGCGGCGCAACGATCATGGTCGGCGACGGTGTCAACGATGCTCCGGCGCTCGCGGCGGCCGGGGTCGGTGTGGCGCTTGCCGCGCGTGGTGCGACCGCGTCGTCCGAGGCTGCGGACGTCGTGCTCACCGTCGACCGGCTCGACGTCCTTGCCGACGCGATCCTCATCGCGCGTCGCTCGAAGCGGATTGCCGTGCAGGCCGTCCTGGTCGGGATGGGACTGTCGTTCGTCGCGATGGTTGCCGCCGCCGGCGGGTCTCTCCCACCCGCGGCCGGTGCGATCGTGCAGGAAGTCATCGACGTGCTGGCGATCGCGATCGCCCTGCGGGCTGCCTTTCCCGGGGCCGTCCACACGATCGCGATGCCAGCCGCAGATGTCGCGACCGCGATTGCGCTGCGCGCCGAACACGACGCCGTGCTGCCGCTGATCGAACAGATCCGGTCGGTGGCCAACAACGTGTCGATGCCCGAGTGCGACCTCAAGCCGGTGCGCACGTTGCTGGACCGGCTCGAGGGTCAACTGCTCCCGCACGAGCAGGCCGACGAGCGGCTGCTCGTCCCCCTGGTGGCCCGAGCGCTCGGTGGGACCGACGCGACGGCCGCGATGAGCCGCACGCACGCCGAGATCCAGCACCAGGTCGGCCGGTTGCGGCGCCTGCTGGTGGGCCTCGACAACGAGACCGTGCAGAGCGAGGACGTCATCGAGCTCCGGCGCCTGCTCTACGGCCTGTACGCCGTGGTCCGGTTGCACAACGCGCAGGAGGAGGAGGGCGCCTTCAGCCTGGTGCCGGACGGGGCCGCGACCCGCCAGGCCGCTGCGTCGGGGGCTGGAGCCGGCTCACCCTGAGTCGGGGGACCTTTGGCCCTCGCCGATGCCCGTCAAGCAGGCGAGGATCGCTGGTGGGTGTTCCGCTGCGTCCCGGCCACGAACGTGGATCCGCAAGCAGGAGACGGGAGCGTTGATGAACGGCGCGCACATCATCGAGCCGGCGGTTGCGCCACCTGTACGCCGAGCATCGGCGCCCCGCGGGTTGACCGGTGCCGAGGTCGCGGTCCGCGTTGCGGCCGGCCAGACGAACCGGCCGCCGCCGCGGACCGGGCGGAGCGCAACCGACATCCTCGTCGCGAACGTGTGCACGCGCTTCAACGCGCTGCTCGGAGCGCTCCTCGCCGTCATCCTGATCGTCGGACCCGCGCAGGACGCGCTGTTCGGTTTGGTCATCGTCAGCAACACCGCGATCGGCCTGATCCAGGAATTGCGGGCCAAGCGGGCGCTCGACCGGCTGGCGGTCATCACCGCCCCGACGGCCCTGGTCGTCCGGGACGGGGAACGAGCCGTCGTACCCGCGTCCGAAGTCGTCCTGGACGACGTCCTTGAGTTGCACGCCGGCGACCAGGTCGTGGTGGACGCGGTGGTCCTGCACAGCGATGGCCTGGAGCTGGACGAGGCCCTGCTGACCGGGGAGTCCGAACCGCTGCCGAAGCGCCCCGGTGACGAGGTCCTGTCGGGCAGCCTCGTGGTCGCGGGCGGTGGCCTGGTGACGGCGACAAGAGTTGGCGAAAAGGCCTATGGCGCACAGCTTGTCGTCGAGGCGCGACGGTTCACCCTGGCCCGCTCGGAGCTCCGCTCCGGCATCGACGGCATGCTGCGGACGATCACCTGGATCCTGATACCGACGGCGCTGCTGCTCGCGTGGAGCCAGCTGACCCGCAACGGCAACCTGACGGACGCCATCCGGGGTTCGGTGGCTGGCACCGTCACGATGGTTCCCGAAGGTTTGGTCCTGCTCACCAGCATGGCGTTCGCGGTCGGTGCGCTGCGCCTTGCCCGGCGGCAGGTGCTCGTCCGCGAGCTCCCGGCGCTGGAGGGACTGGCCCGCGTCGACACGCTCTGTATCGACAAGACCGGCACGTTGACGAGCGGTCAGCTGCGGTTCGAGACGTTTCAGCCGCTCGGCGACGGACCCGCTGAGGCTGCGATCGCGGCCTTGGCAGCCGCCGACAACAGTCCGAACGCCACCATGCGGGCGCTCCAGGTGGCCTGGCCCAGTGCGCCATCCGGGTGGCAGTCGGTGGCCGCCGTGCCGTTCTCGTCCACGCGCAAGTTCGCTGCGGTCGACTTCGGTCCGTACGGCGTGTGGCTGCTCGGCGCGCCGGACGTCCTCGCGCCCCAGTGGTGCAGCGGGGCCGGGGCCGACCCCCTGCGGACCGCCACCGACGCCGGCCGCCGGGTGCTCCTGCTGGGCCGCACCCAGACGCTGCCCGACCCCGCGACCGGTGTCAGCGCGGACACCGTGGAACCCGTTGCCCTGCTGGAATTCGCCGAACAATTGCGGGCGGACGCCGCGCAGACGCTGGCCTTCCTGGCCCGTGAGGGCGTCACGGTGAAGGTGCTGTCCGGGGACCATCCACAGACCGTCGGGACGCTCGCCGCCCAGCTCGGGGTGCGCGGCGCCGACGCGCCCGTCGACGCACGGTCGCTGCCCGAGCCGGACGCGGCCGGTTTCGACGACGCCGTCGCGGCCGGCGCGGTCTTCGGTCGGGTGACGCCGGCGCAGAAGCGGGCGATGGTGCTGTCGCTGCAGCGGGCCGGCCATGTGGTGGCCATGACCGGCGACGGGGTCAACGACGCGCTCGCCCTCAAAGAGGCCGACCTCGGGATCGCGATGGGATCTGGGACGGCAGCAACCCGCGGGCTGGCCCAGCTGGTGCTGCTCGACGATGCGTTCAGCGCGGTTCCGTACATCGTGTCGGAGGGCCGCCGGGTCATTGCGAACATCGAACGGGTGGCGAATCTGTTCCTCACCAAGACGGTCTACGCAGTCGCGCTGGCCCTGGCCGTCGGCGTAGCCGGTTGGCCGTTCCCGTTCCTGCCGCGGCAACTGACGCTGGTCAGCAGCCTCACCATCGGCATTCCCGGTTTCTTTCTCGCGCTGGCGACCGGCGCACCCAGGGCCGAGGCAGGCTTCGTCGGACGGGTCCTGCGCTTTGCCGTGCCAGCGGGCGTCGTCGCGGCGACGGCGACCTTCCTCGCCTTCTCCGTGGTGCGCGCTGCCGGCGGGACGACACTTGCAGTGGCCAGAACGACGGCGACCCTGGTGCTGTGTTCGGTGGCCTTGTGGGTGCTGCACCTGCTCACCAGGCCGACCAACCCAGCCCGGCAGTGGCTGGTCGCCACGATGGGGGCCGGCTTGCTGGTGAGCCTTGCCGTCCCCGGGCTACGCCGATTCTTTGCTTTGGAGTTGCCTTCGCCGCTGATCTGGCTGGCCGGTGTCGGTGTCGCCGCGCTGGCCGGTGGGGGGCTCGAACTCGGCTGGCGGCTCGCCGGCTGGCTGCACCGACGGCAGCTGTCCCGGGGTTGACTAGGCCGGGCGCCAGCCGCTGTCATCGACCCCGCCGGGCACGACATCTGCTGGGGCGTATGGCTCGCGGGTGAAGACGAACGTCGCGAGGTCGAAGGACCGGCCGTCCGCCGCCGGTCGCAGGATCTCGCCGGTGTAGTAGCCGTCGAGACCGGTCCACGTCCCGTCGCCCCGCGTGGCGAACCGTGCGGTGCGGGTCCGCCGGCCCAGCCCGTCCAGGTGCAGCAGACCATCGGCGCGCAGCGTGATGCTGACCGGCGCCGGCCCCCAGTACCAGGGACCGATCAAGGCCAGCGCTTGCTCGTCGTACGACGTCGCCGGGCGCCAGGCGTCGACGACGTGCGGCTCGGCCTCGCGCACGAGCTGCAGCAGGTCGGGCAGCAGGGCCGGGTCGCCACCGCTGGTGGTGTTGCACAGTGAGACCCCGCCGGTCTGCTCCAGCGGGTCGACCCAGACGCCGGCGAGAAAGCCCGGCATCGAGCCGCCGTGGCCGAACAGCGTGCGGTCGCCGGCCGGCACCAGCATGACCCCCAGCCCGTACGCCGACCAGGCGGCGTCCTCGACGTCACCGCCGGACGGCTGACACATCTCCTCCAGCGTGCTGGTGGACAGGACGTCTGCGGTGTCGCCGAGCAGGAACGCCGCGAATCTGCCGAGGTCGGTCAGGGTCGACCAGAGTTGGCCGGCGGCAGCCATCGAGACGGCGTCGTGCTCGGGCTCGGCCAGCAGGAGGTCGGCCCATGGGTGGACCGCGAAACCCTGCGCCGCAGGTGGTGTCGGTCGAGGGGTCGTCCGCTGCATCCCGAGCGGGAGCAGCACCTCGTCCCGCAGGACCTCGGCCCACGGCCGCCCGCGAAGTGCAGCCACGAGCTCCCCGAGCACCCCGAACCCGAGGTTGGAGTAGTGGAACCGGCGACCCGCCGCGTGTGGGCGGTCGGCGTCGGTCAGGCCGAGACCGTGCAGGGTCGTGCCGGGGGTGCGCTCCCACCACTGACCGGGGCTCTCCGAGCCGGCGCCGGCCATGTGCGAGAGCAGCTGCCCGATC
Organism: Frankiales bacterium; assembly: GCA_043721555.1. GTDB lineage: Bacteria > Actinomycetota > Actinomycetes > Mycobacteriales > SCTD01 > JAYSQK01. The sequence goes on along the minus strand of JAYSQK010000283.1, from coordinate 8,336 downwards.
GTGCGCCGGTCGAACGGTGTGCCGGCCAGATGCTGCTCGAGTGCGTCGTCGAGGTCGAGCCTGCCCTCGTCACGCAGACGCATCACAGCGACGGCGGTGACGGTCTTGGTGATCGAACCGAGGCGGTACTGCACGTCGGTGTGCGGCTCCGCGACCTCGCCCCGCCCGGTCGACCAGGCCAGCGCCCCGCCGCGCACGACGCCCGCGACCAGGGAGGGGGCGCGGCCGTCACGTTGGGCTCGGGCGGTGCGGGCGAGCAGCTGGGCGGCGGTGGATTCGATCATGCCGGAAACCTAGAGCCTGCCGGCGGCTTTGAGCTCGAGATAGGCATCTGCCACGGCCGGGGCGAACCGGTCCGGTGGGGCGTCGACGACCTCGACCCCGCGCCGCCGCAGCAGCGCGGTGACCCGGCGACGCTCGCGGTTGGCCTGCTCGGCCGCAGCCGCGTCGTACACCGACGCGACATCGCCCCCACCGGCGGCCATCTGCTCGACCCGGGGGTCGCCGACGGAGGCCAGGACGACCGTGTGGCGTCGGGTCAACGAGCCGAGCAGTGGCAGCAGGCCCTCCTCGAGCGGGGCCGCGTCGAGCGAGGTGAACAGCACGACTAGTGAGCGTCGGCGGCTGCGTCGGAGCACCTCGGAGACCAGGCGGCGGGCGTCACTCTCGACCAGCGCCGGCTCGAGACCGGCCATCGCATCGACGATCCGCGGCAGCAGCTCGTCCCGCGACGCCCCTTCGACGGCCGCGCGCACCTCCCGGTCGAGGGCGAGCAGGTCGACCCGGTCACCGGCCCGCGCCGCCAGCGCGGTCAGCAGCAGTGCGGCGTCGAGGGCAGCATCGAGGCGGGGGACGTCGCCGACCCGACCGGCCGAGGTCCGGCCCGTGTCGAGCACCAGCAGGAGCCGCCGGTCGCGCTCGGGGCGCCAGGTGCGCACCACCACCTCGGAGCGCCGGGCGGTAGCGCGCCAGTCGATCGAGCGGACGTCGTCGCCGTCGACATAGTCGCGTAGCGAGTCGAACTCGGTCCCCTGGCCGCGGACCCGAGCAGCAACGAGCCCTTCGAGTTGCCGCAGCCTGGTGAGGCGTTCGGGCAGGAACCGGCGCGAGGTGAACGGCGGCTGCACCCGGACCCGCCAGGGAACCTCGTGGCGCCCCTGGCGGCCGGCCACGCCGAGCGGACCGACCGATCGCACCGTGACGCGGTCCGGTCGCCGGTCCCCGCGCCGGGTCGGCAGCAGGGTGGTCGTGAGCACCCGCCGCTCACCGGCTGGGACGTCGAGCCGCTGGACACGGGGACCCGCCCCGGCCGACGGGACCCAAGCATCGCGGACCAGCCCCCGCACCCGTCGAGATCCCCTGTTGGTCAACGACAGTCGTACGTCGGCGGGTTCGCCCAGACGGCAGGCTGTCGCGCCGTCGCGGGCGACGTGCAGCGAGGACACCGGCCCGGCCAGGGCGACATCGACGGCAATCGCGAGGAGGAGCAGCAGCAGCAGGACGGCAACCGTCGACCCGCCGAAGGGCAGCAGCGCGACCGGGACGACGCCGAGCAGGGCCAGCAACGCGGCCCGTCCGGTGAGGGTCACTAGCGGGGGACGGGCACCGTGGCGAGCACACCTTCGAGGACGCCGTCGGCGCTGGCACCCTCGAGCTCGGCCTCGGCGCGTAGCGAGATGCGGTGCCGCAGGGTCGGCCGGGCGAGGGCCTTGACGTCGTCGGGGGTCAGGTAGTCGCGGCCGGACAGCCAGGCCCAGGCCTTCGCCGTCGACAGCAAGGCGGTGGCCCCCCGTGGCGAGACGCCGAGTTGCAGCGAGGGGGAGCTGCGGGTGGCCCGGCAGACGTCCACGACGTAGCCGAGCACCTCGGGCGAGACGGTGACCGCCAGGACACCGAGCCGGCCGGCGGCGAGCTCCGCGGCGCCGGCGACCGCGTCGAGCGCGGACAGGTCGCGGGGGTCGAAGCCGGCGTCGTGCGCGGCCAGGACGCGTAGCTCGTCCTCGCGGGCCGGCAGGGGCACGCTGAGCTTGAGCAGGAACCGGTCGAGCTGGGCCTCGGGCAGCGGGTAGGTCCCTTCGTACTCGACCGGGTTCTGCGTGGCGCAGACGATGAACGGGTCGGGCAGCGGCCGCGGCCGGCCGTCGACCGAGACCTGCCGCTCCTCCATCGCCTCGAGCAGCGACGCCTGGGTCTTCGGCGGGGTCCGGTTGATCTCGTCGGCGAGCAGCAGGTTGGTGAAGACCGGCCCTTCGCGGAAGGAGAACTCCGCGGAGCGGGCGTCGTAGACCAGCGAGCCGGTGATGTCTCCCGGCATCAGGTCTGGGGTGAACTGCACCCGCTTGGTGTCGAGGGCGAGGGTGGCCGCGACCGCGCGAACCAGCAGCGTCTTGGCCACCCCGGGTACACCTTCGAGCAGGACGTGCCCGCGGCACAGCAACGCGATGACCAGGCCGGTCACCGCGGCGTCCTGCCCGATGACGGCCTTACCGACCTCGGCCCGCAGCGCGATCAGGGCCTGCCGGGCCTCGTCCGGCCCGACCTCGGAGGGCGTCCGGCGGTCGTCGCTGGCTGGCGCCGTCACGAGTCGGTCTCCTTGTCGAGCGATCTGGTGAAGGTGCGCAGGTCGTCGGCGAGCCGCACCAGGGCGGCGTCGTCACCCGGTGCCGGACCGTACAGGAGGTGGTCGAGCTCGGCCGGGTGCGCGCCGGTGCGGGCCGCAGCCGCCTCGAGCAGTCCGCCGCGGGTCGCGGAACCGCCGAGGGCGAGCCGGCGCACCGCACGGTCCCGGGCAGCGCCCCGCAGCGCGTCGGCGGCCCGGTCGCGGGCCCGGGCGGCCCGGTAGAGCCGGCTGCGCCCCTCGACCGACTCCGCCGCCCGGACCACCACCGGCAGCGGTTCGACGACGACCCGGCCCAGCCGGCGGGCCCGCCACAGGGCGAGCAGGACGACGGCGGCGGCGAGCTCCAGCAGGCCGTCCTTCAGGCCGCGCGGCAGCAGCTGCCGCAAGGTGCGGCGATCGCTCGCGGCTCCGGCCCGGTCGATCCTGGGCAGCAGCCATTGGATGCTCGGGCGGTCGGCCAGCAGGCCCAGCGCGAGCGAGGCGTTCCCCTGGTCGTCGAGCGCATCGTTGGTCAGCAGCGTCCCGGAGCCGAGCAGCAGGTGCCGCTGGGTCGGCAGCACCAGCAGCCCGGCTCGCCCGCCGGAGGCGTAGCAGCCGGTGCTCGCCACCGCACCGATCGCCTCGTAGCCCGTCCCGCCGAGGCGTACCCGGCCCGCCCGGTTGGCGGCTGGCAGGTCGCAGGCCGGTTCGCGGAGCTCGTCCAAGCTGTCGCCCTGCGCCTCGACGGGGTCGCCGAGCGCCTGGAGCGCGGCGTTGTCGGCACCCACGACCAGCAGGGGGGAGGGCGCCAGTCGGCGGAGCTCGGCGGTCGTCAGCCGGTCGGGGAACGGCACGACCACGGTGTCCCCGGAGCGGACCTGCTCGACGGTCGTGATCACCGTGACGGCCGCGCCCCGGCTGCCGAGCAGGACCGCCAGCGCGTGCGCCCCGTCGGGGTCGTAGGCCCGCGGGTCGAGCTGCCCGGACCGTTGGGTCGTGGCTGTGAGGCTCACCAGCACCGCGACCACCGCGACACCCAGGGCGATGAGCACCGGTCCGCGCGCCGACCTGCCCACCGACCGCGCGGTCGGTCCGGTCGCGGTCGGCTCGGTGTCCACCGTCATGCGAGCACCAAGCGGGTCGAGGTGACGGTCCGGTCCAGCTCGACCAGGACGGCGTACGACGCGGCGTCGGCGATGCGGCCGCCGTACCAGATCTCGTCGAAGGTGGTGGTGCCCCGGCGCAGCGGTTCGGCCAGCGACGGCACCAGGGCCCCCGCCTCGCGGGCGACCTCGAGGGCGGTACGCCCCGGCCGTGGGTCGAGGACCCCCCGGTCCTCGAGTTCCCGGACGACGGCGCGCAGGCGTTCGCGGACCGCCTCGGCCCACCCGCCGCGGGCCGCGGCCGCCTCCGCGAGCGCCCGGTGTGCGGCTGCTGACAGGGCGCCACCGTCGCCGAAGAGCTCCCCGCGGCTGGCTGCGCTGCGGGACGGGCGTAGGCGCACGACGACCAGCGCCACCGCGCCGGCGAGCAGCAGGAGCAGCAGGATGACCCCGGCGTTGCCGCCGGGCACCTGGGCGCTCGAGGCGCTCAACAGCCGGCTGAGCCCGTCGAGCAGGCGACCGACCAGCCGGATCAGCAGCGGTGGCCGGGCGTCGGCGTACTCGCGCCGGGACAGCTCGACCTGGGCGGCCCGACGGGCGGCCTCCCGGCCGAGCTCAGCGGCGGCAGCCAGCATCATCGGCGGGCCTGCGCGGCGAGCGTGATGTCGAGGCCTTCGGCGCGCATCCGGCGGTCGATGTAGAGCAGCGCGCGGACCCCGGCGGTGAAGGGGGCGACCACGGTGCTGGCGAGCGCCCCGGCAACCGCGCCGACCAGGGCGGCGCCGGTGGACAGGTGTTGCGGCGCGCCGCCGAGGCCCGCGAACGGGTTGTAGCCGAGCAGCAGGAATGGCAGCTGCAGGATCTGGCCGACGAAGCCGGCGATGACGACCGCCAGCAAGAGCACGCCGACGATCCGAAAGAACGAGCGGCGGACGAGGACCGTCGACCGGCCGAGGGCCCGGCGGATCGGTTGCCGCTCCAGCACGACGACGGCAGTCGCCAGCGACCACCGGATGTAGACCAGGAAGCCCCCGACGAGACCGGCCAGGACGACCGGGACAGCCGCCACCGCCCCGGCGGTCCCGGTGTTCGCGAGCAGCGCCGCGAGCGCGATGCCGGCGAACACGCTGCCGTAGCTCGCGAACCCCACCAGCAGCGCCGTCGCGACGAGCGACCAGAGCCTCGGCCGCGCCTGCTCCCACGCCTGGCCGAGGGTGATGGCATCGCCGAGCACGGCCCGGCTCGCCACGACCGTGACCACACCGGCCAGCACCGCGCCGGTGACCGCGGCGATCAGCAGTGTCAGCCCGGTCCCGACCGCAGCCGTCCCGAGGTAGGCCTGGAAGGCCCCGGAGGAGTCGCCCAGGGTGGCGGTGTCGGTGTTGGTCAGCGGGCCCAGCAGCGTCAGGGTCACCACGAGTTGCAGCAACGCCGACACGACAGCCACCGCCGCGGACATCGCCAGCACCGGTCGCGGATAGGCGCGGATCACCGCGACGGAACCGTCGAGCAACTCGCCGAGCCCGAGCGGCCGCATCGGCACCGCACCCCTGAACACAGCGCTCCCCGCCGGCGCCGGACGGCTGCCCAGCGGGGGCGGCGCTGCCCCGGCGTACGACGTTGCCGGCGCCGTCCCACCGAGGCTGTCGGGGGCGCGCCACACCGTGGTCGGCTCGGTCATGCGGCTCCTGCCGGGAGGGGACGGGTGCGGCGGTGGTCGCGCAGCCAGCACTGTGACACGCGGGCGCGCGCAAGGCCGCTCCGCGGGGGCGCGCAGGTGCGACGATGGGGCCGTGGACACCACCAAGGCCGGGCGGGTGCTGGTGGTCGACGACGACCCCGCGCTGGCCGAGATGCTCGGCATCGTGTTGCGGGGCGAGGGCTTCGAGACGTCGTTCGTGGCCGACGGCGACGCGGCGCTGGGGGCGTTCCGACGGGAGAAGCCCGACGTGGTGCTGCTCGATCTGATGCTGCCGGGCACCGACGGTGTCGAGGTGTGCCGCCAGATCCGGGCCGAGAGCGGCGTGCCGATCGTGATGCTCACCGCCCGAGGGGACACGACCGACGTCGTACTCGGGCTCGAGTCGGGGGCCGATGACTACGTCATCAAGCCGTTCAAGCCCAAGGAGCTGGTGGCGAGGGTCCGGGCCCGGATGCGCTCGCACGCCGACGGAGCGCCCGAGACGCTGACCATCGGGCCGCTGGCGGACCCGGTGGTGATCGACGTGCAGGGCCATCAGGTCTCCCGCGCGGGCACGTCGATCTCGCTGACGCCGCTCGAGTTCGACCTGTTGCTGGCGCTGGCCCGCCGGCCCCGCACCGTCTTCACCCGGGAAGTGCTGCTCGAACAGGTCTGGAACTACCGGCACGCCGCCGACACCCGGCTGGTCAACGTGCATGTCCAGCGGCTGCGCGCCAAGGTCGAGCGTGACCCGGAGCACCCCGAGGTGGTGCTCACCGTCCGCGGGGTCGGCTACAAGGCCGGTCCCAGCTGACCGTCCCACCGCTGCTGCGCACGGCGGCCGCGCAACTGTCGGCGCGGTGGCGCCGAAACCTGCAGTTCCGGGTGGTGGTGACGACCCTGCTCGTCAGCGGGGTCGTCGTGGCCCTACTCGCCTCGCTGCTGCTCGACCAGGTCGGGCGGGGGCTGGTCGGCGCCAAGACCCGGGCGGCGCTGTCCGAGGCGCAGTCCGGGCAGTTGCAGGCGCAGGCCCAGACCGTGGGCGGCGACTTCCGGCGGGGCGTCGTCGAGTCGCAATTGCAGAGCATCGCGCAGACCCTGACCGACCGCGGCGCCGCCGGTGGGCAGTACGCCATCGTCCTGGAGAGCGCCAGCGGCCAGACCAAGGCCTTCGCCTCGCCCGGGGTGGGGCCGGCCGATCTGCCGCGGGGCCTGGTGGCGCGCCTGGCCGACCAACCGCTCGCCTACGTCTTCGCTCCTGTCCCCACCGCGGCCGGCCGGCGGGCCGGCCTCGTCGTCGGCTCCGTCCTCGACACCCAGCTGGGCAGCTATTCGCTGTTCTACCTGTTCCCGCTGACCGCCGAGGAGCAGACGCTCGCCCTCGTCCGCCGGACCGCAGCCGCCGCCGGTGTGCTGCTGGTGCTGCTGCTGGTGCTCATCGCGGGGCTGGTCACCCGGCAGGTCGTCCTGCCGGTGCGGCTGGCGGCGCAGACCGCTGAGCGACTCGCCGCCGGCCGGCTCGAGGAGCGGATGGCGGTGCGCGGCGAGGACGAGATCGCCCGGTTGGCCACGACGTTCAACTCGATGGCCGAGGCGCTGCAGTCCCAGATCCGCCAGCTCGAGAACCTCTCCCGGGTGCAGCAGCGCTTCGTGTCGGACGTGAGTCACGAGCTGCGCACCCCGCTCACGACGGTCCGGATGGCAGCCGACGTGCTGTACGAGGCGCGGGCCGGCTTCCCGCCGGCGACGGCGCGGGCGGCCGAGCTGCTGCAGGCCCAGCTCGGCCGGTTCGAGGAGTTGCTCGCCGAGCTGCTCGAGATCAGCCGGTACGACGCGGGAGCGGCCTCCCTCGACGCCGAGCGGCTCGACATCGTGCCGGTCGTCGAGCGGGTCGTCGACGGGGCCCGGCCGCTGGCCGAACGCCGGGGCAGCACCGTGGTCGTGCTGGCCGTCGGCCGGGTCGTCGCCGAGGTGGACCACGTGCGGCTCGAGCGGGTGCTGCGCAACCTGGTCGTCAACGCCGTCGAGCACGGTGAGGGGCGCCCGATCGAGGTCAGCGTCGCCAGCGGCACCGACTGCGTCGCGGTGCTCGTCCGCGATCATGGGGTCGGCCTGCGGCCAGGTGACTCGGCGCGGGTCTTCACCCGGTTCTGGCGCGGTGACCCCTCGCGGGCCCGGACGACGGGCGGCACCGGCCTCGGCCTCGCGATCGCCCTCGAGGACGCGCGGCTGCACGGCGGGCAGCTGCAGGCCTGGGGCATGCCCGGCCAGGGCGCCGCCTTCCTGCTGACCCTGCCGCACACCGTCGGCGGCCCGATGGGTCAGAGCCCGCTCGCGCTGCGGCCCGGGCCGGGTGCCCGCGCCCCGATCATGAAAGCCCGGTCATGAAGGCCCGGTCATGAAGCGCCGCGTCGCCGTGCTCGCGCTCGCGCTCGCGATGCTCGCCGCCGGCTGCTCGCTACCGCTGCCGCGCGGGGTCCAGGTGCCCGGCAAGGTGGCCGCCGGCCAGCGGCAGCCCCGCGACATCCAGGTGCTGCCCCCCGGCCCGCGGCCCGATGCCAAGCCCACCGACGTGGTCACGGGTTTTCTCGGCGCGCAGAGCAACCCCGACCGGCAGCACGCGATCGCCCGCCAGTTCCTCACCCCGTCCCGGCGTACGTCGTGGCGGGACGCCGGCGAGGTGCGGGTCTACGACCCGAGCACCCTGCAGGTGAAGGAGAAGGCGACCCTCGGCGATCTGAGCACGGTCGAGGTCTCGGCCGACGTCACCGGGGTGATCCACCCCGACGGCAGCTACGAGGCGATGGCGCCGGCCCAGCTCATCGAGGCGTACGGCCTGCGCAAGGTCGACCGCGGACCGTGGCAGCTGTCCGACGTGCCCACCGGGTTGCGGCTGTCACCGGCCGACCGGGACCGGTCCTTCCGGGTCCGGCGCACCTACTTCCTCGCGCCG
>JAYSQK010000282.1:0-5024 GCA_043721555.1 Frankiales bacterium | reverse complement strand
GTGAACAGCCCTGCGTAGTTGGGCCAGGACTCCGGGACGGTGCCCTTGGCCTGGTAGGTGACAAGGACCGGACCGTTGAAGCCCTGCAGGGCTGCACGGACGTCGGTCGGGTGGCGCGCGCCGTCGAGCCCGACGATGACGACCGGACGACGGGCCGCGGTCAGCAACAGCCGGGCCCGCGCCCGGCCGGCGACGTCGGGGGAGGGGTCGGGCGGAATTGCCGGCGGGGCATCGCCTGGCACGGTCGGGTCGAAGGCCAGGTGGACCGCTCCGGAGGGGCCGGTCACCGCGAGACGGGTCGCGGCGACGACCAGCTCGACCGGGTTGGCTGTGCCGAGCGTCCCGCTCCACTTGGTCAGTGGCGCCGCGGCGGCGACCTGGTCGAGCCGCTGGTGGGCGGTCCGGCCGGCGTTGGCGCGGGAGACGGTGTCGCTGACCAGCAGTAACGGGAACCGGTCGAGGGTCGCCTGGGCCAGGCCGTTGGCAGCGCTGGTCAGGCCGGGCCCGCGGGTCACCACCGCGGCCCCGGCGGTGCCGGTGAGCCGGCCGTAGCTGGCGGCCATGATGCAGGCGGCGGTCTCGCCGTGGGCGAGGACGAACTCGATGCCGAGTGCCTGCGCACAGCCGATCATGTCCAGGTTCGGACCGCCCCCGGGCAGGCCGAAGAGCTTCTGGACACCGGCCTGCGCCAGCCCGAGCGCGAGCGCGCAGGCGAGGTCGCGCGGCACGGTCAGTCCAGCAGTTCGACGGTGACGAACCGGATGTCGGTGTCGCCGGCATTTTCGAAGTCGTGCAGGGTCGGGTCGTCCGGCGTGTGCTCGGAGTAGTTCGTGTCGCCGACGCTGTACTCGCGGGTGATCAGGGTGCCGTCGGCGGTGCGTTGCCGGCCGGTGCCGCCGTCGACGACGGTCCAGAAGTAGCGCCGGGTGTGGGCATGGAAGGGACACCGCTCACCGGGTTTGAGCCGCACCTCCCAGACCCGGATCGCGTCGTTCTCGAGCCACAGCCGGGTGCCGACGTCGAGATTGCCCGGGGCGGCGCGGAGCTCCTCGGCGAAGCTCGTCAGGTCAAAGGTCGTGGTGTCGGTGATCCGCGCAGTCACGGGATTTCCTCCTCGGTCGTGGGGCTGGCAACGGGTGAGGTGAGCTCGGCGAGCACCTCGGCGGTGTGCTCACCGAGCAGCGGGGCGCGCACATAGGGGCCGACCGGTGTTCCGGTGAGCTTGATCGGCGAGCCGACGATGCCGACGGTCCGACCCGCCGGGTGCTCGACGTCGACGATCATCTCGCGGGCAGCGACGTGCGGGTCGCGCGCGATGTCGGCAGCGGTGTTCACCGGGCCGCAGGGGATCCGGCCGGCGAGTTGCGCCACCACCACCTCGGTGCTGCGACCGCGCGACCACCGCTCGATGGCGTCGTACACCGCTGGGGCGTGCGCCAGCCGGGCCTCGTTCGTCGCGTACGCCGGGTCACGGGCGAGCTCGGGACGCCCGATGAGCTCGCTGAGCAGCCGCCAATGGTGGTCCGACGGAGCGGCGACGGTCACGAAACCGGTACCGGTGCGAACCATCCCGTAGGGGCACAGCAGCGGATGGGTGTTGCCCTGCGGCGCCGGGCTCTGGCCGGTGATCGAGTGCTGGTAGACGATCCGCTCGGTCAGGGCCAGCACCGCGTCGTACATGGCGACGTCGACGAGCTGGCCCTCTCCGGTCGTCTCGGCGTGCCGGAGGGCGGCGAGCAGCCCCACGGCTGACAGCACCGCCGGGAAGATGTCGCCGATCCCGGGACCGACCTTGACGGGGTGCCCGGCGTCGGTGCCGGTGACGCTCATGAGCCCGCCCATCGCCTGCGCGACGATGTCGAAGGCCGGCCAGTCGGCGTACGGGCTCAGTCCGGTGCGGGGGTCGCCGAACCCGCGGATGCTCGCGTAGACGAGCTTGGGGTAGCGGTCGTGCAGCGTTTCGTAGGAGAGCCCGAAGCGGTCCATCACCCCGACCCGGAAGTTCTCCACCAGCACGTCGGCATCCGCCAGCAGGTCAAGCAGAGCCTGCCGACCGGCTGGTTGCTGCAGATCGAGACAGATGCTGCGCTTGTTGCGGTTGACGCTCGCGAAGTAGCCGCCGTAGGCGCCCGCGGAACCGGGCACCGCCGGGCCCCACCCGCGCGCGACGTCCCCGGACGGCGGTTCGACCTTGACCACGTCGGCCCCGAGGTCGGCGAGCAGCATCGTGCAGAAGGGCCCGGACAGCACCTGGGTCAGGTCGATGACGCGCAGTCCGGCGAGGGGACCCGGCACCGCCACCTCCCCGCACACTGTCGACACTTACTCCGAGGATGGTGACGATATCGTGTGACCGGCATCGCGTGAAGGGCTAGACCACGCTGCTGGTGGAGGATACGGTCCACGCACTGTCAGCACTACACGAGTGGGTGAGCGCAATGGCGATCACAGTTGCCAAGTTTCGGGACGTCGCCGACGGCACGCAAGAGGGCCAGTTCATGATCGGCGACCGGGAGAAGGTGGAGAGCCTCGATGCCCTCGACCCGATCTACAAGCGGCTGCTGGACGAGCCGGTCACCGCGACCATCGCCGTGATCGGCAGCACCGGGCGGGCCAACCTGACGCCGGTGTGGTTCGACTACGAGGGCAACACGGTCCTGCTCAACCTCGCCACGCACCGGAAGAAGGTCGATTGGCTGCGCGGCAACCCACAGGCCACGTTCCTGCTGATGAACCCGGCGAACGCCTATCACTGGATCAGCATCAAGGCGACGGTGGCCCGTGAGGTGTCCGAGGACGACCCGGTCGAGGGTGCCCGGGTCACCGACCAGCTCAATCGCATCTACGCCAAGTACACCGGCGGGGACGTCTACGGTTTACGGGATCCAGGCCGTGACGAGCGCCGGGTGCTGTTCGAGTTGACGGTCGACTCGATCGCGACCTTCGGTCGCCCCTGAACGCAGGGCAGGGAGCCGTGGACATGACCGCCATGCCGTCGGTCGCCGTCGTCGGTGGGTCCCTCGGCGGGCTCACCGCTGCGCTGCTGCTGCGCGACCTCGGCTGCGAGGTCACCGTCTACGAGCGGTCCGCCGCCACCTTGCAGGCCCGCGGGGCCGGTATCGCCGTCCTGGACCAGACGCTGCGCTACCCGGTCGAGCGGCAGGGGATCGCGGCTGCGCAGTTCTGCTCCAGGACCGACTGGATCCGCTTCCTGGAGGCGGACGGCTCGATCCGGCACGAGCAGCGGCACCGCTACCGCTTCTCGTCCTGGAACGCCCTCTACCGGACCTTGCTCGGCGGTCTCGACCCGGGCTGCTACCGGCTCGGCCGCGAGGTCACCTCCTTCGAGAGCGACGACGAAAGTGTCACCGTCCAGTTCGCCAACGGCCAGCGGGAGCGAGTCGACTTGCTGGTCTGCGCGGACGGCATCAGCTCGGCCGCGCGCTCCGCCCTGCTACCAGCGGTCTCGCCGCGCTACGCGGGCTATGTCGCCTGGCGGGGGGTGGTCCCGGAGGGCCAACTGACGAGCGCGGCGTACGACGCGCTGCATGACGCGTTGACCTATCAGCTGCTGCCCGCCAGCCACATCCTGGTCTACCCGATCCCCGGCCTGGACGGTGCCTGCGACGAAGGCCACCGGCTGATGAACGTCGTCTGGTACCGCAACGTGCCGGCCGACGAGCTGGCCGCATTGCTCACCGACCGGACCGGCCAACAGCGCGCCATCTCGCTGCCGCCCGGCGCGGCCCGGGACGAGGTCGTTGCCGAGATGCGCAGCTATGCAAGCGAACACCTCGCGCCGGCGATCGCCGAGGTGGTCACGAGCATCCCGGATCCGTTCGTCCAGGCGGTGTTCGACATCGAGGTGCCCCGGATGGTGGCTGGCCGCGCCTGCCTGATCGGCGACGCGGCGTTCGCGGTCCGGCCGCACGCCGCCGCCGGCACCGCGAAGGCTGCTGAAGACGGCTGGGTGCTGGCCCGGGAGCTGCAGGCGGCTCGCGGTGATGTCCCGGCCGCGCTAAGGGCCTGGGAGGCCGAGCAGCTGGCGCTCGGCCGGGCGCTGCTGGCGCGGACCCGGGAGATCGGCGACAGCTCGCAGTTCACGGGCGGCTTCCGGCCGGGCGACCCCCGCCTGATCTTCGGCCTGCACGGGCCCGGGCGCTGAATGCGACCGCTCCGGGCGGTTGACCAGCTGACGAGCGCCCTACCGATCGCGCCCGGCAGCCGCGACTCCACCGAGAAAATCCATCAGTACCTGCGCGCAAGCATCCTCTCGGGCGAGTTGCCGGCCGGCATCGAGCTCTCGCAGGCACGTGTCGCCAAGGACTTCCAGGTCAGTCGCGGACCGGTCCGGGAGGCCTTCCGCTTGCTGCAGCGCGAGGAGCTGATCGAGGCGCAGGTCAACCACCGGGCGCGCGTCACCGGGCTGTCGCTGTCCGACGTCGAGCACGTCTACGCCCTGCGGATCGTGAACGAGGCCCTGGCCTTGGCGGTCAGCGTCCCCCGCTTCAGCGGCGCGGACCTGGACACGATGGACAAGCTGGTCACGGCGATCGGCGCCGCACACGGGCAGGGATTCGGGAGTTGGGAACGGCGCCACCGGGAGTTCCACGACCTGCTGCTCGTCCACGCCGGTGAGCGGATGCGGAGCTCGGTCGCCCGGTGGGCCGAACACAGCGAGCGCTATCGCCGGGTCTATCTCGCCGACGCCGGGGGCGGCTGGGCGGTCGGCGCCCTGGAGCACGCCGAACTCGCGACAGCCTGCCGCGCCCGTGACACCGTCCGCGCCACCGGCATGCTGGCCAGGCACCTTTCGCGCGCCGCACTCACCCTGGTCGCCGCGATGGACCCGACCCACGAGCCGGCCCTGCTCCGGGCCGCCGTCCGGCAGATCGCGTCGCCGGTTGGTCTGGCTGAGCGGGACGGACGCCAGGTCCAGCGGCGCTGACGACGGCGCATTGCGGTGGACCTGTAGGCACGTATTGATCGGCGGTCCTTGTCCCGCTAACGCGCAACGGGGCTGA
>JAYSQK010000281.1:0-5268 GCA_043721555.1 Frankiales bacterium | reverse complement strand
GGGTCTCGGGGCGGAGGATGCGAGATTCGAACTCGCGAGGGGTTGCCCCCAACACGCTTTCCAAGCGTGCGCCATAGGCCAACTAGGCGAATCCTCCTGAAGTGACTGCCGGCGATGCTAGCCGAACCACTGCCCCCGGCGTACGGGCTAGCATCGTCGGTAGACCCCTCGTGCGGCGCCAATCTCGCTGAACTCCCCCAGGGCCGGAAGGCAGCAAGGGCAGGCGGGCTCTGGGCGGGTGCGCGAGGGGTCCTCTTCGTGGGAGGAACGCACTCGTGGCGCTGGCGCTCTACCGCAAGTACCGGCCGGGCAGCTTCGCCGAGGTCAAGGGCCAGGAGCACGTCACCGGCCCGCTGCAGCAGGCGCTGCGCAACGGCCGGATCCATCACGCCTACCTGTTCAGCGGGCCGCGCGGCTGCGGCAAGACCTCCAGCGCGCGCATCCTCGCCCGCTCGCTGAACTGCGACCAGGGACCGACACCGGACCCGTGCGGGGTCTGCGACAGCTGCGTCGCGCTCGCCCCCAACGGTCCGGGCTCGCTCGACGTCGTGGAGATCGACGCGGCCTCGCACGGTGGGGTCGACGACGCCCGGGACCTGCGCGAGCGGGCCTTCTACGCGCCGGTCTCGAGCCGCTACAAGGTCTACATCATCGACGAGGCGCACATGGTGTCGCGTGAGGGCTTCAACGCGCTGCTGAAGCTGGTCGAGGAGCCGCCGGAGTTCCTCCGGTTCGTGTTCGCGACCACCGAGCCGGAGAAGGTCCTGTCGACCATCCGCTCGCGCACCCACCACTACCCGTTCAGGCTGATGCCCCGGCGAGAGCTCACCGACCTGCTCTCCTCGGTGGTCGCCGCGGAGGGCATCGCGGTCGACCCGACCGTGCTGCCCCTGGTTGTCCGCGCAGCGGCCGGCAGCGCCCGTGACGGGTTGTCGATCCTGGATCAGGTGCTCGCGGCCGCCGGCGCCGAAGGGGTCACCCGCGACGGCGCGGCGTCGCTGCTCGGGGTCACCCCCGACACGCTGCTCGACGACGTCATCGATGCCTTCGCCGCCCGCGACGGCGCCGCGGTCTTCACCACCGTCGACCGGGTGATGGAGCACGGCCACGACCCGCGACGGTTCGCCCAGGACGTGCTGGAGCGGCTGCGCGACCTCGTCGTGCTCGACGCCGTCCCGGCGGCCGGCGACACCGGCCTGCTCGACTGCCCGCCCGAGCAGCTCGCCCGGATGGCCCGGCAGGCAGCCAGTCTCGGTACGGCGGGGCTGTCCCGCGCCGCCGACCTGTTGCACGCCGGCCTCACCGAGATGCGCGGTACGACGGCACCGCGCCTGCTGCTCGAGCTCGTCTGTGCGCGGGTGCTGCTGCCGGCCGCCAGCGCCGACGACAGCGCGGTGCTCAGCCGGCTCGAACGGCTTGAGCGGCGCTTCGACATCGCCGGGGACGCCGTGCCGGTCGTGCCCCCGGCGCACGTCCCCGGGCCCCATCACGTGGAGCACCCGCCGGCCGCGGCTGCCGGCCCGACGACCCCGCCCGCCGGTCCGACGACCCCCGCCGCCGGCCCGACGACCCCGGCCGCCGGCTGGCCCACGACGGCGGTCCCCGGAGCAGCCGACCAGCCGCCGCCGTACCAGCCAGAGCACGGCCACGACCCTGCGCCGGCCGTCGTACCGGTGCCAGGTGGGCTCGACGTGACGGCCGTACGCCGCTCGTGGGACGCCGTGCTCGAGGCCGCCAAGGGGCGCAAGAAGACCACGCATGCGCTGCTGCTCAACGCGCAGGTCGTCGAGCTCGCTGGGCGCACCGTGACGCTGGCCTTCACGACGGCGGCGCTGCTGAGACAGTTCCAGTCGAGCACCAACACCGACGTGCTGAAGGAGGCTTTTCAGACCGTCCTGGGGGCCGAGCTCGACATTGCCTGCACCGTGGCGGGCGCGCCGGCGACCCCTGCTGCCGGCTCGCCAGTCACCTCGCAGGCGCGGGCTGCCCAACCGGCGGAGGACGGGTTCGCGCCAGGCGATGAGGAGGTGCCGGAGGACCCGGATCTGCCCCGGCCCCCGCGCGCCGACTCGGGCGAGGACGCCGCGCTCACGTTGGTCCAGCAGCAGCTGGGTGGGCGGGTCGTCGGCACCCTCGGCGACTGAGACCTACGCGCACCCGATCGGCCACGATGCGCAGCCCAGATCGGCCGGCGTGGTCGACCCAGCGACCACAACAGCAGGGAAGGGTCCGGCTCAGCACCGGACGCACGCTCACGGAGGCGGCCAGCCGTCGAAAACAGCTCCGCTTCCCTGCTGTTGTGGTCGTCCGTCCGGGCGATCAGCCACCGACCGCTGCCTCGAAGCGCGCTGGGGCTAGACGACGACCTCGACATCGGCGTAGTGGCAGGCGACCGGGTGGCCCTGCCCGCGCTCAGTGAGCTCGGGCTGCTGCTCGACGCACTGCGTCTTCTGGTCGTCGGCGAGCTGGTCGCGGAAGACCTGGCAGCGGGTCCGGAACCGGCAGCCGCTCGGCGGGTTGGCCGGTGAGGGTACGTCGCCGCTGATCACGATGCGGCGGCGGGCCCGCTCTTTGCGCGGGTCGGGGATCGGGATCGCCGACAGCAGCGCCCGCGTGTACGGATGCGCGGGCCGCTCGAACATCTCGTCCCGGGTGCCGATCTCGACGATCCGGCCGAGGTACATCACGGCGACCCGGTCGGCGATGTGGCGCACCACCGACAGATCGTGCGCGATGAACAGGTAGGACAGCCCCAGCTCGTCCTGCAGCTTCTCAAGCAGGTTGACGACCCCGGCCTGGATCGAGACGTCGAGCGCCGAGACCGGTTCGTCGAGGACGAGGACCTTGGGTTCGAGGGCGAGCGCGCGGGCGATGCCGACGCGTTGGCGCTGGCCACCGGAGAACTCGTGGGCATACCGATTGCCGTGTTCGGGGTTGAGCCCAACCAGCCGCAGCAACTCCTGCACCCGGTCCCGCCGGCCATGCCGGTCACCGGCAAGGCCGTGGATGACCAGCGGCTCGGCCACGATGTCGTTCACGGTCATCCGTGGGTTGAGCGAGGCGTAGGGGTCCTGGAAGACCAGCTGCAGCTCGCGCCGCAGCCCCCGCAGGTCCTTGCCCTTAAGTTTGGTCACGTCGCGCCCGCCGTACATCACCTGACCCGACGTTGCCGGTTGCAGATTGAGCACCGCCCGGCCGGTTGTCGACTTGCCGCAGCCCGATTCGCCGACGACTCCTAGGGTCTCGCCGCGATGCAGGTCGAACGACACGTCGCACACCGCGTGGATCTCACCGGCGGTGCGGCGCAGCAACCCGCTGCTGCGGACCGGGAAGTGCTTGACCAGATTGCGCACCGACAGCACCGGTTCATTGCTGCGCGGCAGGTCGACGGCGTCGGTCTCGATCGCGGTCACGCGTCCTCCTCCGGCGTACGACGGTCCGCAGCGGCCTGTGCGGCCTCGACCCGCTCCTCGACCGTGCCGACGTCGGTGCCGTCTGCGGTGAAGGTGGACGCGAGGTGACAGGCTGCGCTGTGGCCGATCCCGTCGACCTGCAACAGGGCCGGCTCGGTCTGATCGCAGACCTCGATGCGGTAGGTGCAGCGGGACGAGAACGGGCAACCGGGCGGCAGGTTAAGTAGGGACGGGGGAGAGCCGGGGATCGGCTGGAGGGCGCCACCGGTCTTCTCGTCGAGCCGGGGGATGCTCGCGAGCAGACCCATCGTGTAGGGCATCCGCGCGCGGTAGTAGATGTCGTCGACCGTGCCGGTCTCCACCGGCTTGCCGGCGTACATCACCAGGACGCGATCGGCGACACCGGCGACGACGCCCAGGTCGTGCGTGATGAGCACCATCGCGGCATTGGTTGCGCTGCGGGCGATGTCGAGGGTCTCGAGGATCTGCGCCTGCACGGTGACGTCGAGGGCAGTCGTCGGCTCGTCGGCGATCAGGACGTCGGGGTCGTTGGCGATCGCCATCGCGATGACGACCCGCTGCCGCATGCCGCCGGAGAACTCGTGCGGGTAGTTCTTGGCCCGGTCGCGGGCGTTGGGGATGCCGACGAGGTCGAGCAACTCGATCGAGCGCTCCCAGGCCTGCTTCTTGCCGATGTCGTTGTGCGCCCGGACGCCCTCGGCGAGCTGCCAACCTACGCTGTAGACCGGATTAAGCGAGGAGATCGGGTCCTGGAAGACCATCGAGATCTGCTTGCCGCGGACCCTCGCCAGCTCGTTGTACGACGCGCCGACGAGCTCCTGGCTGCCCAGGCGGACCGAGCCGCTGACTCGGGCTGTGCCGGGGAGCAGGCCCATGATGGCCAGCGACGTGACGGACTTGCCGGAGCCGGACTCCCCGACGATGCCGAGCACCTCACCTCGGCGCAGGGTGTAGGACACGCCGCGGACGGCCTGCACGACGCCGTCGTCGGTGGGAAAGCCCACCGAGAGATCGGTGACCTCAAGGACCACCTCGGCAGGGTCCGGGCCGGGGAGTTCGGCCGGGCGCAGGGCAGCGGTCGTCACGCGCGGACCCGGTTCTGCTGTGGGTCAAGGGCGTCGCGCATCCCGTCTCCGACGAAGTTGATGGTCAGGGCGATCAGGATGATGACGAGTCCCGGGAAGTAGAAGAGCCAGGGTCGGGTCGATGCGGCGGATTGCCCCTGACTGATGAGCAGGCCGAGCGAGGTGCTGGGGAACTTGATGCCGAAGCCGAGGTAGGACAGGCCGGTCTCGGTGAGGATGGCCGCGGCCACCGTGATCGTCGCGTTGACGATGATGGGTCCGACCGCGTTGGGCAGCAGGTGCCGGAAGATGATTCGCATATCGCTCGCGCCGAGACAGCGGGCCGCCTCGACGTACTCTTTCTCGCGCAGCGACAAGAACAGACCGCGGATGACCCGGGCGATCGACAGCCACGACAACGACGCCAGGATCAGCGCGATCGTGATCGGGTCGCCGCCACCGCCGGCGAGCAGGGTGGACAACGTGACCAGGATGGCGAGCGCCGGCACGGTGAGCAACAGGTCGACGAAGCGCATCAGGACATTGTCAAGCCGGCCGCTGTAGAAGCCGGACAGGGCGCCGTAGATGGTGCCGAAGACGGTCGACAGCAACGCCACGAGCAACGAGACGAGGATCGACACCCGGGTGCCGGCGAGGACCTGCCCGAGCAGGTCGTGGCCAACGGAATCGGTACCGAACGGGTGCCTGAGCGACGGAGCGAGCGAAAGGTCGTCGGTGATAGTGGTGCTGCGGTAATGCCAGAGCAGGTC
>JAYSQK010000280.1:0-1598 GCA_043721555.1 Frankiales bacterium | reverse complement strand
TTCGTGCCGTCGTAGGCGTCGCCGGCGAAGTCGAACCCGCTCACCACCTTGTCGGTGGGGAAGGCCACGTCGTTGGCGTATTGCGGTCCGTCACTCGGGATGTGGGTGCGGTCGTTGCGCGTGAAGTCGGCGAGACCCCCGCCGGCGAAGTCGCTGTGGGTGTAGTCGATGCCGGTGTCCAGCACGGCGATGGTGACGCCCTTGCCGGTGTTGCCGAGGTCGTGCCAGACGTCGATGGCGTGGGTAACCTCGTCCGAGCGCGCGTTGCTGCGCGTCTTCGGGGTCAGCGGGAGCACCCGGACCACCCCCGGCAGGGACGCGATCGCGTCCAGCTTCGAGGCGTCGGTGGTGACCGCGACACCGGGGAAGACCCGGGTGGTCGAGAACAGCACCTTCGCGCGGGTGGACCGCTCGGAGAAGTGCTTGGCCAGGTTGGCGACCTCGGGGGCAGCCTGGGCGGCGGCATCCCGGGACGCCTTGCGAGCGGCCGAGGCGCCCCGCGCACGGTTGTCGGCGAAGGCCTGGGTGGCGGAGGCGCCACCGAGCTCCACCATGACGGTGACCGGGCCCGTCGCATGGGCCAGGCGCGCGGACAGCGGCGCCTTCCCGGTCGATGTCGGGGCGAGTTCTGACGTCGCGGCGGACGCCGTGACCGGCAGGAGCAGGGTGACGGCGAGCGCGGCAGTGCCGGCCCCCGCGATCCCTGACCGCCGGCGCTTTCGGGGCAATGAGGACATGAAGACCTTTCGTGCTCACGCGGGGCAGGCGCCTCGTGGGGGCGCCCCGCAGGATCTCGATGCCGCCGGGGGGGGTTCCCTCAGCGGGGCCACACTGGGCGACATCCTGGAGCGGTGTGACCAAGAACTCAAGTTCAACAGGGGGCAGACCTTGCTCACCCCTCGGTACGCCGGGGCAGGGGTGCTACCGGCCGGCCCCGGGGAGGCCGACCGGTGCTCCCCAGCCCTGCCCCGGCGTACCGAACGCGCGCCAGGTGCAGGCGGCCAGGATGGCCACGACGGCGGCAGCGAGGAGATAGGGCGCCGCGATGCCCAGCGCGTGCGCGACGAGGCCACCCAGGAATGAGCCGACGGCCATCCCGCCTGCGCTGAACAAGAAGTAGACGCCGTTGATGCGGCCGCGCAGCTCCGGCGGCACCGCGCCCTGCCGCTGCGAGACGGTCACCACGGTCCAGACGGTGGCGTGCACGCCGAAGGCGAGCATCGCGGCGCCAGCGACCCAGGGACTCGTGGCGAGGCCCAGCACGAGTTGGGTCGTCGCCTCCACGAGCAGACCGGCTCGCAGCAGGGCGCCGGTGCCGAACCGCAGTTGGAGTGGCGCCGCGAGCCGGGTGCCTGCCAGCCCGCCGACGGCCGAGACGCTGAGCAGCAGGCCGAACCCCTGCGCGCCCAGACCGAGTTGCTGGCGGGCGTAGAGGACGTAGATGGCCATGGTGCCGCCGAAGGTGAGGTTTCATGATGCAGATGCACACGGCGACGAGCCGGAGCGCCCGATGCCGCAGGAGCCACCCGAGACCCTCGCGGATCTCGTGCCGCAGCCGGGTGACCCGGTGATCGGCCGCGGCGGCGGGACGACCGACG
>JAYSQK010000279.1:0-2355 GCA_043721555.1 Frankiales bacterium | reverse complement strand
GTCCGGCACGCCCTGCGCCGGGGCGCCGCCATCGGCGCGGCCGGCGTCGTCGTCCACGCCGGCAGCGCCGTCGCCGGTGCGCACCGCGACGTGGCCCTTGCGCAGCTGCGGGAACACCTCCTGCCAGTGCTCGACGCGGTCCCCGACGACGGCCCCCGGTTGCTCATCGAGCCGACCGCCGGCGGTGGGCAGGCGCTTGCCGCGACCGTGCAGGATCTCGGCCCGTGGTTCGCCCAACTCGACAACCACCCCCGGCTCGGCGTGTGCCTGGACACCTGCCACGCCTTCGCCGCCGGGCACGACCTCGCGGCGCCGGGTGGCATGAAGCGCACCCTCGACGCGCTCGTCAAAGCGGTCGGTCGGGGCCGGCTCGCGCTGGTGCACGCCAACGACTCCAAGGACCCGCTCGGCTCGGCCCGCGACCGGCACGCCGGCATCGGCGACGGGCACATCGGCCAGGACCCATTCGCCGAGCTCTTTCGCCACCCGGCCACCCGCAACGTCCCGGTCATCGTCGAGACCCCCGGCGACGCGGCTGCCCACCGCCGCGACATCGAGCTCCTGTGCTCCCTGCGCGACGCCTGAACGTGGCCACAGCCGACCGTGCCTGACCGGCCCACCCTGGCCCTGCTCGGCGTGACGGCGGTCTGGGGCTCGACCTTCGTCGTCGTCAAGGATGCCGTCCGGCAGATGCCGGTCACCGACTTCCTGGCCTGGCGGTTCGCCCTCGCGGCCCTTGCCATGATCCTGTTGCGGCCCAGGGCCGTGGCCCGCCTCGGCCGGCCGGGTCGCCGCGTCGGGATCGCGCTCGGCCTCGCGCTCGGCGCCGGCTACCTGCTGCAGACGCTGGGGCTGCAGACGACCAGCGCGGCGGTCAGCGGCTTCGTCACCGGCATGTTCGTGGTGCTCACCCCACTCGGGGCGGCGGTGCTGCTGCGCGAACCACCCAGCCGGTCGGCCTGGGCCGCGGTCGCCCTCGCCACCGTCGGTCTCGGGCTGCTCTCGCTGCACGGCCTCACGGTCGGGACCGGCGAGCTGCTCACCCTGGGCTGCGCGGCCGCCTTCGCGCTGCACATCGTCGGCCTGGGACGCCATGCCTCGTCGTACGACGCGTTCGGGCTGGCCGTCGTCCAACTCCTCACCGTCGCCGGGATGTGCGCGGTCGTGGCCGTGCCGGGCGGCCTCGCGATGCCGCCCGACGCCGGCGTCTGGGGGGCGCTCGCGCTCACCTCCCTGGCCGCCACCGCGCTGGCCTTCGTCGTGCAGACCTGGGCCCAGGCGCACCTGGCGCCGACCCGCGCCGCCGTCGTGATGACGATGGAACCGGTGTTCGCTGGGGTCTTCGCGATCGGGGTGGCCGGCGAGTCATTCGGGCTGCGGGCCGCCGTCGGCGCGGTGCTCGTGCTGGCCGCGATGGTGCTGACCGAGGTCGGCCCGCGACATGGCGCCGAGGGCGCCACCGGCCGGCTCGAGGTCTGACACCAGCTGGTTGGGGGTTGGTTCCGGCGGGGCCCCGTCGCTTGTTGATCTTTGCGCGCCGCAAAGCCTGGCCGCTTGTTGATCTTTGCGCGGCACAGAGCGGGGCCAGGCGCGTTGACCGCACAAAGATCAACCGGCTCGGCGGGCGCGGCAGCCGGCGGGTCCGACAGGTCCGGCAGGTCCGACAGGTCCGGCGGCCGGCTCACCACTTCCCCCGCCGCCGTGGCCCCTCTTGCGGTGGTATGCCGCTTTCGAGCTCGTCGTACGACGGGGGAAGTGGCAGCCGTGGCGGGAGGCCGCGCGCGACCTGCAGCCGCCGAGCGGCGGGCGGCGGGCGCGGCAGCCGGCGGGCGCGGCAGCCGCCGAGCGGCCACCTGCGGCCAGCGCGAGCCGACGCAGCGGCTGCGCCTCGCCGACCGTTCGGAGCACGCCCCGCGCAGGTCAGTCAGAGCTCGGGGCCGTCGCCCGGCTCCTCCTGGTAGGAGTAGCGCTGCTCCTGCCACGGGTCAGCCCGGTTGTGGTAGCCACGCTCCTCCCAGAAGCCGCGCCGGTCCTGCGACAGGTACTCGACCGCGCGGACCCACTTGGGCCCCTTCCAGGCGTACAGATGCGGGACGACGAGCCGCAACGGGTAGCCGTGCTCGGCAGTGAGCTGCTCGCCGCCGAAGTGGGTGACGAACAACGCCCGGTCCGAGGCGAAATCCTCAAGGGTCATGTTGGCGCCGTAGCCGTACTCCGCCCAGACCATCACGTGGGTGGCGTCGGCGGCTGGCGGGACGAGGTCGAGGAAGGTGCTGGTCGCGATGCCGCGCCAGGTGCAGTCCAGCAGGGAGAACTTGGTGACGCAGTGGAAGTCCGCGCCGACCGTGCTGCGGG
>JAYSQK010000278.1:0-7737 GCA_043721555.1 Frankiales bacterium | reverse complement strand
CGCGGGTCGCCGAGCAGGGCGTCGAGGCCGATCCCGCCGGCGAGGCCGAGGGCGGTCGGCCAGGCGGATGCGGGCATGCCGCGAGCCTACGGAGCGGTCACTCCGCGGGCGCGCTGGAGGACGACTCGGCCGCCGGGCTACTCGATTCCGGGGTCGGGGCTGGGCTGGCCGGGCGCGGCTCGGCGGCCGGGGCCGGCGCCGGCGTTGGGCTGACCGGGCGCGGCTCGGCCGCTGGGGCCGGTGCCGGGGTTGGGCTCTGCGGCTCGGCCGCCGGGGCGCTCGACTCGACCGTCGCGGCCGGCACCGCGCTGGGCTGGCTCGACTCGGCCGCCGGGGTGGCGGTCTGACCGTTGATCGAGGACGCGGCGCCGTCCGAGGGCTGGGGGGTCGAGGGCTGGACCACCGCGTCGGCCGGGCTGCCCGCGGGCGCGTCGGCGGCCGGCGTTGTCTGCGGCACGGCGGTGTGGGCCTCGCTGCCGGCGTCGCTTGGACGCTCGCCGCCGGGGCGGGGCCCACGGTCGCCACGCGGCCCGCGGTCGGGACGGGGGCCGCGGTCCGGCCGGGGCTCGCGGTCCGGCCGGGGCTCGTGCTCGCCCTCAGGACGGGGGCCACGGCCGGGCCGGTTGCGGCGCGACTTCGGGTCGCGCGGAGTGCGGTCACCGGCGAGGTCCTTCAGCGGCACGGTCATATCCATCGCGCCGGCGAGGGCGTACTCCTGCACGAGCAACTCGAGCCGCGGCTGCTCCTCGATGCTGGCCGTCTCGAGCTTGCTCTCCGCGAGAGCGCGCAACTCCGACAGCCGGGCCAGTCGACGCACCGGGGCGTCGCCGGGGTGGCTGAGCAGGACGGCGTGCGCCATGCATACGGAGGTGCCGCCAACCGCCGTGACGGCCTCACGAGCGAGAGCGAGGTCAGCGAGACACGGCGCGCAGAAGGTGGTCATGGGCGGCAACGTTACGTGGAGCAGGCCGCGACCCGTGTGCTGGGGCCACCGGCCCGGCAGCGCACGCACGCGGGAGCGCGACGACAGGCCTGCCCCGTCGGGCTAGGGGCCACCCCCGAGGCCGGTGATCCACGGAAGCCGGGGCACCAAAAGGGTGATCGCAGCGGTGCCCGAGCTTCCGTGGATCAAGGAAAGGGGGCAGCTGATCAGCCGACGAGCGCGGCGTAAACCAGCTGCCGCAGCTCGCCCCGCAAGGGGTAGGTGCTGGAGGGCAGCAGTTGGGTGAAGAACATCGCGGTGACCTGCTCGACCGGGTCGACCCAGAACGCGGTGCTGGCCGCGCCTCCCCAGGCGAACTCGCCCTTGCTGGCCGGGACCTTGCTGGCCACCGGGTCGACGAGCACGCTGAAGCCGAGGCCGAAGCCCATCCCGTCGTACGCCGCCTCGGCGAACTGGCCGCGACCGATCTGAGCGAGCGTCGCCCCGCCCGGCAGGTGGTTGGTCGTCATGTAGGCAAGGGTTCTCGGCGCGAGGATGCGCACCCCGTCCAAGGCTCCGCCGCCCAGCAGCATCGAGGTGAAGCGGTGGTAGTCGCCAGCGGTGCTGATGAGACCGCCTCCCCCGCCGAGCATGTCGGGTCGGCGCAGCGCCCCCGCTCCCACGGCGTCGTGCCGCACTGCGCGGCCGGTCTCGGGGTGCGGGACATAGAGCGCAGCGAGGCGCCCGGCGTCGGGACCCTCGACCCACCAGCGGGTCTCGTGCATGCCCAGCGGCTCGAGGACGAGGTCGCCGAACACCTCGTCGAGCGGCTTGCCGGCGATGACCTCGCAGACCCGGCCGAGCACGTCGGTGGCAACCGAATAGTTCCAGGCGCTGCCGGGCTCGAACAGCAGCGGCATCGAGGCCCAGAGGTCGCAGACCTCAGGGAGATCCATCCCGGCCGGTTGGCCGAAGTCCGAGCCGGCGGCGCGGTACATCGCATCGACGGTGCTCGACTGGGTGAAGCCGTAGGTCAGGCCGGCGGTGTGACTGAGCAGGTGCCACATCCGGATCGGCTCGGTGGCGGGCACGGTGACCGGGGCGTTCGGCGGCCCGGTCCGATAGACCCGCGAGTCCTTGAACGACGGGATCCACTTCGACACCGGGTCGTTGAGCGAGAAGGCGCCCCGCTCGTAGAGGGCCATCGCGGCGACCGCCGTCACCGGTTTGGTCATCGAGTAGATCCGCCACAGCGTGTCGTGCTCGACCGGCAGCCCGGCCTCCACATCGCGCAGCCCACCGGAACCCACGTGCACGATCTGGCCCCGACGCGCCACCACCGCGAGCCAGCCGGCGAGCCGCCCGTCATCGACGTACGACGCGAAGTGGCTGTCGATGCGGCCGAGCCGGCCGGCATCGAACCCGAGCTCGGTCGGGTCGACGGCGATCTGGAGGGAAGTGCTGCTCATCGCGGCGCGCGTCGGCGACGGGTGGCAACCACCCGTCGGCCGCGGGCGGGCAGGCGTCGGCCGGCGCCGACGAACTCCTCGACGACGTCGCGAACCTCCTCGGCATGCAGCTCGCACACATCGAGGTCGTAGCGCCGCGCATCCAGTGCCAGCTCGACGGTTTCGACCGCCTCGACGGGCACGTCATGCCCCAGTTGGCAGGTGACGGTGCGGAAGGAGGTCGTGGCCATGAGCGATCGTAGATGCAACGCCGTCTTTCCCGGAATTGCTGTCGTCAGAACGCCGTGCCGGTGGCGTCAGCTGGTGATGTCTTTGGTCTGCAGTCGGGCCCACGCGAGACTGAGAAACACGGCCGCGTAGGTCAAATGCAGCAGACTCCAGCGCAGCAGCGCGGAGGTGTCGACGCTGCCACGAAGCAACTCGCCGAACCCCAGCCAGTTGTGGGTGAGCAGCGCGCCGTGGATCGAGCTCAGTTGCGGCACGGCGTCGAGCAGCGCGGAGAACACCGCCAGCCCGATGGTGGTGGCCATGGCCCCGATGGCGTTCTCGGTCAAGGTGGAGACGAAGACCCCGCCGGCAGCCAGGCCGAACAGCGCCACGATGACGTACGCCGCGATGCCGAGGGTCCGGAGCAGACCGCTGGCCAGGCTGACGGTGTCGCCGGACAGCAGGGTGACGTCGTGCAGCCCGAACAGCAGCGCGCCGGTGACCAGGCCGACCAGCGCGACGGTCAGCACGGCCATAGCGGTGTACGTCGCGACGCCCAGCGCCTTGACGGCGAGCAACCGGCCTCTGGACACGGGCACGGTGAGCAGATAGCGCAGCGTGCCAGAACCGGCCTCGCCGGCGATGCTGTCGCCGGCGACGACACCGACCACGAGCGGCAGGAAGAACGGCAGCGACACGGTCAGCGCCGTGAACACAAGAAACAGCCCGTTGCCGGTGATCTGGCCGAGGAACTGCGGCCCGTCCCCGCCGCGGGGGGTGCTCAGGAACACCGCGACGCCGATCAGCACGGGGACCACGGCGAGGACCACCAGCAGCGCGAAGTTGCGGCGGCGACCCAGGATCAGCCGGACCTCGCCGCGGTAGAGGCGCAGGAACGCGCCCCGGTAGCGGATCGGTCGGGGTGTCGCGGGGGCCAGCGCGAGATCAGCGGAGGACATCGAAACCCTCCCCGGTCAGCGAGACGAACAGGTCCTCGAGGGCCGGTCGCTCGACGGCGAGGCCACGCAACCGGACCCCGGCAGCCACGAGCGCGGCCGCCACCGTCTCGGCGGGGATGCCACCGATGCTGGCCTGGACCGACTGCCGGACCGCGTCGCCCTCGGCGTCCGGCAGGCCAAGCGACGTCAGGGCCGCGACCGCGACATCGACATCCGGGGTGGCGATCCGGACCACGGCCGCTCCGCCGGACAGCACCTCCTCGAGCGTCCCCTGCCGAAGCAGCCGACCGCCGGACATGATGCCGACGTGCGTCGCGACCTGCTCGACCTCGGCCAGCAGATGGCTCGAGACCAGCACGGTGGTGCCGTCGGCCGCCAGTTCGCGGATGAGGTGCCTGACCTCGCGGGTGCCCTGCGGATCGAGGCCGTTGGTCGGCTCGTCCAGCACGAGCAGGTCGCGGGGTTGCAGCAGCGCCGCCGCCAGCCCTAACCGCTGTTTCATACCGAGGGAGTAGTTGCGGTAGCGCTTGCCGGCCGCCGCGGTCAGCCCCACCCGGCGCAGGGCGTCGGCGATGCGCGCCTTGCTGGTCGCCGGGTCGGCGGTCGCGTCACTGACATCGAGCCGCCGCAGGTTGGCGGCGCCGGACAGCGACAAATGGAAGGCCGGGCCTTCGATCAGCGCGCCGACGAGCGGCAGGACATCGCCCGCCCGCGCCGGCATCGACGCGCCGAGCAGCTCGACCTCGCCACTGTCGGCCGACAGCAGCCCGAGCAGCATCCGGATCGTCGTGGTCTTGCCCGAGCCGTTCGGCCCGAGGAAGCCGTAGATCGCACCGTGCGGCACCAACAGGTCGACGCTGTCCACGGCGACCTGCGAGCCGAACCGGCGGGTCAGCCCGGTGGTCCGAACCGCCGGCGGCGAGCCCGACACAGCCGCGACGAGCTCGCGCGAGGTGGCGGTGACCGTCACCTGAGCTGGCCGGCGGCGGCCTGCTGCAGCACGGCCGGTGAGACCGCGCCGACCAGGATCCGGCCGTCCTTGGCGAGCAGCACGTTGAGCAGCGCGCTCTTCACCAGCCGGTCACCGCTGGGCAGGGTGGTGGTCAGCCGGCTGAGCAACGCGCCCGTCGAACCACCGGCTCCGGTCGCGGCCGTCTTGCCAGCTGGCAGCTCGAGGACAGAGGCCCAGCCGGTGCCCAGCACGGTCGGTTGCATCCCGGCGCCCGGCCGGGTCCGGGTCGTGCCCTGGCGCGCCCCGGTCTTGCCGAGGTCGAACGGGTGCGTGCTGACCTGCGCCCCCTTTGGCGGGCTGAATCGGAACACCGACGCCGCCGGGCGGCCGAAGGACACGTCGGTGAAGCCGGTCTCGAATGCCGGCGCCTTCGCTGCGCCGAAGATCTGCACCCGCAGCGGGAGGTTGTGCTGGGCGTCGATCGCGATGAGCACCTTGCGAACGGTCGAGCGGCTGTCCCGCGGCGTCAGGACCAGCGTGTACGCCGCCCGGCCGGCGACCCGGGCGGTGCGGTCGATCGTGACCGCGGTGGACGGGTCGATGGCCTTGAGGGCCTGCTCGGCCGCGCCCTGCGGGGTGGCGCGGGTGACCTCGGCTGCGCTCGTGGGTGCCGGTCCGAGGTCGGTGTGCTCGACCTTCTGGCTGCCGCTGGCGTAGGTCCACAGATCCCGGCCCTGATGCACGACATCGGATTCGGACAGCTGACCGAGCAACGCCAGCCGCTGGCGGTCCTGGCCGTCGAGCCAGACCCGCGCGGTGTGCGTGCCGCTGACCAACGTCTGCCAGTTCAGCGACGCGGCGCTGTCCATGCCGGGCAGCGTTGGCAGACCCAACCGGGCGGTCTCCACGATGGTGCCCGACAGCTGCTCGACCGAGCTGTGCTGCACGGCGGTGAGCAACTGGGCCGCGGTACGCACCGGCAACTTGGGATGCGCGCTGGCGGATGCAGCCGATGGCAGCAGGGCAGCGCCGCCGACGGCTGCCGCGGTGAGGACCGGCACGGACCAGGCGGCCCGGCGACGAAGCGTTCGGGAGGAAGTCATGCGACCAGCGTGCCCGCCCCGCGCGAGCCCGTGCTGAGTGCCGGCTGAGAGTTATCCCGGGCCGGCAGGTGAGGATGTCGCTGTGCGGGTGCTGCTGGTCGACGACGAGGTGCGCATGATCGGCGCCTTGGCCCGTGGGCTGGTCGCCGACGGGTTCGCCGTCGACGTCGTCCATGACGGTCCGGCTGCCCTGCAGGCCTGCGCCGGTTCGTCGTACGACGCCGTGGTGCTCGACATCATGCTGCCTGGGCTGTCGGGCTACGAGGTGCTCAAGCGCCTGCGCGCGCGGGCCGATCCGACGCCGGTGCTGATGCTCTCGGCCAAGGACGGTGAGTACGACCTTGCCGACGCCCTCGATCTCGGCGCCGACGATTACCTCGTCAAGCCCTTCGCGTACGTCGTCCTGGTGGCCCGGCTGCACGCCCTCGCCCGGCGCGGTCGGGAGCAGGTGCCCACGACGTTGCGGGCCGGTGCGATCGCGCTCGACTCGGCGCGGCGCACGGTGACCGTCGCGGGTGACGGGGTGGAGCTCACGCCGCGGGAGTTCCGGCTGCTCGAACACCTGCTGCGGCGGGGCGGCGCCGTCGTCAGCAAGCTGGAATTGCTGGAGCGAGTCTTCGACGCGGACCCCGACACCCACCCCAACATCGTCGAGGTCTACGTCGGCTACCTCCGGCGCAAGCTCGGCCGCGACGCCATCGTCACGGTGCGCGGCGGCGGCTACCGGGTGGCCGGCTGATGCCGCGACCGGGCCCGGGCGGCAGCTGGTGGACTCGCCGGTCCATGCGCACGCGCATCGTGGTGTCGGCCGCGGTACCCCTGGGTGTGGCCCTGGTGATCGGCACAGTCGCTGTCGCAGCCGTGTTCTCGGCCGGCCGGGTGCATGACCTCGACACGCAGACCCGGGTCGAGTCAGACGCCCTCGGCACCTTGGTTGGCAGCGGACAGCTCCCGACGACCCTGCCGGTCCCGGCCGGCTCGACCTTGCTCGCCCAGGTGCTCGACCCGGACGGCCAGGTGCTCGCGGCGACGCAGTCGGCCAGCCGGGTGCAGCCGCTGACGAGTGCCGCGGCGCCGGCCGGCGGGGTGCTCACCGACGAGCGCGGCTCCTACGCCGGCGTGCCGCTGCGGATCCGGCTGACCCCCGTCACCATCGACGGCCGCACCGTGCGGGTCGTGGTTGCTGCGCCACTCGGGGATGTACGCCGGGCCCTGCAGGCGCTGCGGCTGGTGCTGCTGCTCGTCGTCCCGCTGCTCGTGCTCGGCGCGACCGCCATCGTCTGGGCCGTCACCGGGCTCGTGCTGCGACCGGTCGCGCGGCTACGGACCGCGGCGCAGGCGCAGGCGACCGATCCGGCCGGGGCCTCGGTCACGGCGCTGCCGGTGCCGCCGGGCGACGACGAAATCGCCCGGCTCGGCCGCACCCTGAACGACCTGCTGGACGCCCTACGACGGCTCGTCGCCCAACAGCGGGCCTTCGTCGCCGACGCCGCGCACGAACTCCGGTCGCCGGTGGCGAGCTTGCGGGTGCAGCTCGAGGTCGCGCAGGCGCACCCCGACCTCGTCGACCTGCCGGTCCTGCTGGACGAGTTGCTGCAGGACACCGAGCGGCTCGGTGGGCTCGCCGACGACCTGCTGCTGCTGGCCCGCACCGAGCGCCGGGAGGCGCGCGGCCGGGAGCCGGTCGACCTTCGCGAGATCGCCTCGGCCGCAGGGCAAGCGGCCGTCGTACTCGGCGACCGCGAGCTGCTGCGTCGGCTCGTCGACAATCTCGTCGGCAACGCCCGCCGGCATGCCTCGACGGTGCAGGTCAGGACCTCGGTCGAGCTCGGCCGGGCCGTCCTCGACGTCGACGACGACGGGCCCGGCATCGCCATCGCGGACCGCGAGCGGGTCTTCGATCGCTGGGTGCGGCTGGACACCTCCCGCAGCCGACCGGGCGGGGGCGCCGGACTCGGGCTGGCCCTGGTCCGGGAGATCGCCCGCTCGCACGGCGGCGACGTGGCCGTCGGCGACTCGCCGCTCGGCGGCGCCCGCCTGCGGGTCACGTTGCCGCTGGCCGAACCCCCAGCACGAGACGGGGGCCGGCGATCGGTCAGAGCTTGACGACCACGCTGTGGATGGC
>JAYSQK010000277.1:0-3088 GCA_043721555.1 Frankiales bacterium | reverse complement strand
GGTGATCTCGTCGTCGCTCGGCCGGCCGAAATGCACTGTCGTTGCGGCAACCTCACCGGCCCGCGCACCGGTGGCGGTGTCGATGAGGCAGTGCCCGGTGAGCAGGACCCCGGACCGGCCACGCATGCGCTGCCAGCGGGCGACCGCGTGGTTGGCCGACCGCGGCTTGCCGAGGGCCTCGCCGTCGAGCTCGAGCAGGGAGTCGCAACCGAGGACCAGGGCGTCCCCGACCGTCGCGGCGACCGCGTCTGCCTTCGCCTCGGCGAGGGCCTGGACCAGCGTGCGCGGATCGCCGGCCGTCATTGCCGACTCGTCGACCCCGCTGACGACGACCGACGGGTCCAGGCCGGCGCCCTGGAGCAGGCGCAGGCGGGCCGGTGACGCGGAGGCCAGCACCAGCTGGCGGGAAGGGGGCACGGGGTTTCAGTCTCCCAGATGCGATCCGCTCAGCGGTACAGCATGTCCCGGACCCAGGGCTCGTCCACGGCCGGCGACCGCAGGACGAGCTCCTCCGGCCGGCCACCCTCGGCGGTCAGTGCGAGCTCGTCGGCGGTCACCAGCAGCGGCCGGGTGAACCCGCGCTCCGGCGGCGCCGTCGCGGCGGCAGCAGCCGGGCCGAACGCCGGGTCGATGAGGGACAGCCGGGTCCAGCCCCGGCGACGCATCGGTGCGACGACGGCGCCCATGCCGCCGGCATTCTGCGCGATGGCCGTGCGCAGGCTCCGTGCGCCCAGCAACGTGACGACGTCACAGTCGCCGATCGGCTTGAGCAGCCCTTTGGCAGCGGTGGCCAACCGCTCGGCGGCGACGCCACCCATCCGCTCCAGGTAGCCGAGGGCATCGGACCACTGGTGGTCGGCGTCCAGGCCGCAGGCGTCGAGCACCGGCGGGGGGAGGATGACGACGGTGTCCGGGTCGGCCGGGTCGAGGCCGACGGCGCCGAGCCCGAGATCGAGGGCGCCACCGAGGACGCGGACCTGCACCCAGTCCAGGCCCGGGTGGAGCGCGTGCTCGACCGGCAGGCCGACCGGTCGCAACCTCGTCAGCAGCGCCTCCCGTGGGAGGTCAGCGGCCCAGCGCCTGGCCAGGAGCCAGCGGGCCAGCCGGTCGCGGGCCACCGCCGCCACCCGGAAGGTGGCCGCCGCGGCCACCCGCACGTGGCCGGCGAGGGCCCGGCGGCACTCGCCCCACGGCACCCAGACCGCCGGCGGCCCGGTCAGGGTGACGCCGAGCGGCGCCGGCTCGATGTCGAGGTCACGCAGGACCGACACCGCGAGGACGCCGCGGCGCAACTCGACAGGTGTCGGCGGATGCACCTGACCACGCTACCCGCGGCCAGGTCGCGACTGCGGGGGCCAGCCGGGTGACTCACACCGGCCACACGGGTGCTCCTCTAGCGTGCTCAGGGTGCGGGTGCTGGTCGTCGAGGATGAGGTGCCGCTGGCCGATGCGATCGCCCGCGGGCTGCGCCGCGAGGGCTGGGCCGTCGACGTCGCCTACGACGGCGAGCTGGGCCTGGAGAAGGCGATGATCACCCGGTACGACGTGGTCGTACTCGACCGCGACCTGCCTGGCCGGTCCGGCGACGACGTCTGCCGGCGGCTCGCCCGCGAGCAGTCGCTGACCCGGGTGCTGATGCTCACCGCAGCCGGTGGTCTCGCCGACCGGATCGCCGGGCTCGACCTCGGCGCCGACGACTATCTCGGTAAGCCGTTCGCCTTCGCCGAGCTGGTCTCGCGCGTGCGGGCGCTCGGTCGCCGCGCCACCCCGCCCTCGGCCCCGGTGCTGCGCGGCCCGGGAGGTCTGGCGCTCGATCCGGCCCGGCGTACGGCCGCACGGGACGGGGTCGAGTTGGAGCTGACCCGCAAGGAGTTCGGGGTGCTCGAGACGCTGCTGCGCGCCGACGGGGCAGTCGTGTCGAGCGAGGAGCTGCTCGAGCGGGTCTGGGACGAGTACGCCGACCCGACCTCGACCATCGTGCGGGTCACCGTGATGACGCTGCGCAGGAAGCTCGGTGCGCCGCCCGTGGTGCACACCTCGATCGGCTCGGGTTACCGGGTGGGGCCGTGACCCGCCGGCTGCCTTCGCCAACTCGGACGACGCTGCGGTGGCGGCTCGCGCTCGTCTACGGCGCGGTCGCGATTGCGGTCGGCGTGCTGCTGCTGGCGCTGTCCTACGTCTTGGTCGGCCGGGCCCTTGACGCCGGCCGGCTGCCGGTGCCCAAGGACGTCGGCTTCCTGCTCGACGACGGCCGGTTCGTGACGGTCGACGCGCTGCAGAACTCGCTGCGGGTGGACGCGCTCGGGACGCTGCTGCGCAAGGGCCTCGTCTCGCTGCTCCTGCTCGGCGCGGTCGGGGTCAGCGTCGCCTACGTCCTGGCCGGGCAGGTGCTGCGGCCGCTGCAGGCGATCACCGCGACGGCCCGGCGGCTGTCGGCCGAGCGGCTCGACGAGCGGATCGACCTGCCCGGGCCAGGCGACGAGCTCAAGGAGCTCGCCGACGTCTTCGACGCGATGCTCGACCGGCTGGAGGCGTCCTTCGACGGGCAGCGGCGCTTCGTGGCCGATGCGAGCCACGAGCTGCGGACCCCGCTCGCGGTGATGCGGACCGAGGTGGAGGTGGCCCTGGCCGACCCGGACGCTTCGGTTGCTGACCTACGGGCCGCGGCGATCGTCGTCCGCGACGCGACCGAGCGCGCCGACCGGCTCGTCGACAGCCTGCTGCTGCTGGCCCGCAGTGACCGGGCGACGGCCGAGTCGCTGCCGAACCCCGAGGCGGTCCCGCTCGCCGAGGCCGCCGGGATCGCGCTGGCCGCGGTGTCGGCCGAGATCGCCGGCCGGCACCTGCAGATCGGTACGTCGTACGGGCCGGCGGTCGTGCGCGGTGACCGGCCGCTGCTGGAACGCCTTGCCGGCAACCTGGTGGAGAACGCCGTGCGGCACAACGTCGACGGTGGCTGGGTGCGCGTCGACACCGGGGTCGTCGACGGCCGGGCCCGGCTGCAGGTCGCCAACTCCGGTCCGGTCGTGCCCGCCGGCGAGGTCGACGACCTCTGGTTGCCCTTCCGGCGGCACGGGACGGCCCGCAC
>JAYSQK010000276.1:0-11755 GCA_043721555.1 Frankiales bacterium | reverse complement strand
GCCGGCCGCAAGCCCGGCACGCCGCGCCGGGGCCCGGGCCCCGCCGTACGCCGATGGCGGTCAGACGGACTCGAGCACCTCGTCGGACACGTCGAAGTTGGCGTAGACGTTCTGGACGTCGTCCAGGTCCTCGAGCGCGTCGATCAGCTTGAGTACCTTGCGGGCGACGTCGTCCTCGAGTGGCAGGCTCATCCCGGCGACCCAGGCGATGTCGGCGGTGTCGACGGTCAGGCCGGCGGCCGTGCAGGCCAGCCGCACCGCGTGGGTGTCGGTGGCGTCGCAGACCACCTCGAAGGCCTCGTCCACCTCGTTGACCTCCTCCGCGCCGGCGTCCAGCACCGCGAGCAGGACGTCGTCCTCGGTGAGCCCGTCGGTCTTGCTCAGCGCGACGATGCCCTTGCGGTGGAACAGGTACGACACCGAGCCCGGGTCGGCCGGGTTGCCGCCGTTCCTGGTGATCGCCGTCCGCACCTCGGCGTTGGCCCGGTTGCGGTTGTCGGTGAGGCACTCCACCAGGATCGCCACACCGCCCTGGCCGTAGGCCTCGTAGACGACCTCCTCGTACGCCGCGGCGTCCCCGAGCTCGCCGCTGCCGCGCTTGATGGCCCGCTCGATGTTGTCGTTGGGGACCGACAGGCGCTTGGCCCCGGTGATGGCGTCGGCGAGCGTCGGGTTGCCGGACGGGTCACCGCCACCGACCCGGGCCGCGACCTCGATCGTCTTGATCAGCTTGGCGAACAGCTTGCCCCGCTTGGCGTCGACGACCGCCTTCTTGTGCTTGGTCGTGGCCCACTTGGAATGCCCGCTCACGGTGCTCCCTTCGTCGTCGCGGCCATGGTACGGCGGACCATCTCGATGAACAGCGCGTGCAACCGCCCGTCGCCGGTCAGCTCAGGATGGAACGACGTGGCGAGCAGCCGCCCCTGCCGCACCGCGACCGGGTGATCGTCGACGCTGGCCAGCACCTCGACGCCGGCCCCGACCCGCTCGACCCACGGTGCGCGGATGAAGACCCCGTGCACCTGGCCGAGCCCGGCGACGTCGAGGTCGGCCTCGAAGGAGTCGACCTGCCGGCCGAAGGCGTTGCGCCGCACCGTCATGTCGAGGCCGCCCAGCAGTGGCTGCTCGGGTCGACCGCCGCGCACCTCGTCAGCGAGCAGGACCATGCCGGCGCAGGTGCCGTACGCCGGGAGACCACCGCGCAGCCGGGCCCGTAGCGGGTCCAGCAGCTCGAACACGGTGAGCAGCCGGCCCATGGTGGTCGACTCCCCACCGGGCAGGACGATGCCGTCGAGCCGGTCGAGCTCGTCAGGGCGGCGTACCTCGACGGGAGTCGCTCCGCCTACGTGCAGTGCGGCCAAGTGCTCGCGCACGTCACCCTGCAGGGCCAGCACGCCGACCCGGGGGGCAGGCATCAGCGGCCGACCCGGCTCACCAACCGCGCTGCGCGAGCAAGTCGCCGGCGCCGAGGCTGTCGACGGCGATGCCGACCATCGCCTCGCCGAGGCCGCGGCTGACCTTGGCGATCCGGTCGGCGTCGGTGAAGAACGCGGTCGCCTCGACGCAGGCCCTGGCCCGCTGCTCGGGGTCGCCGGACTTGAAGATGCCCGAGCCGATGAAGACGCCGTCGGCGCCGAGCTGCATCATCATCGCCGCGTCGGCCGGCGTCGCGACGCCGCCGGCGGTGAACAGCACGACCGGCAGCCGGCCGAGCTCGGCGGTGAGGCGCACCAACTCGATCGGGGCCTGCAGTTCCTTGGCCGCGCCGTACAACTCGCTCGCGTCCATGACGGTGAGCCGCCTGATCTGGCCGAGGATGGTCCGGATGTGGGTGGTGGCCTGCGACACGTCGCCGGTACCGGCCTCGCCCTTGGAGCGGATCATCGCGGCGCCCTCGGAGATCCGCCGCAACGCCTCACCGAGATTGGTCGCGCCGCAGACGAACGGCACGGTGAAGGCGTGCTTGTCGATGTGGTGGGCGTAGTCCGCCGGCGTGAGCACCTCGGACTCGTCGATGTAGTCGACCCCGATCGCCTGCAGCACCTGGGCCTCGACGAAGTGCCCGATCCTGGCCTTGGCCATCACCGGGATCGTGACCTCGGCCTGGATCCCGTCGATCATGTCGGGGTCGCTCATCCGGGCCACCCCGCCGTCGCGGCGGATGTCGGCCGGGACTCGCTCGAGCGCCATCACGGCTACTGCTCCGGCGTCCTCGGCGATCCTGGCCTGCTGTGCGTCGACGACGTCCATGATGACGCCGCCTTTGAGTTGCTCAGCCATTCCGCGTTTGATCAGCGGGGTGCCGGTGGTCTGCGCAGAGGTCTCGGACATGACCCCATCCTAGATCAGTTGAACGCCAGTGGCCTGCCGGCCGGGAGCAGCAGGACCCAGGTCCGGCCGGGCCGCAACGGCACGTCCCGGCGCCCGGTCGTGATGAGGCGGGTGCGCCCGAAACCCTGCCGTAGCCAGCGTGACTCGACCCGCATGCCGTCGCGCAGCACGACCGCCCGGCCACCGCCGGTGGTGACGGTGTACGGCGTGCCGTTGCCCAGGACGTCGACGTACTGGCTGCCTCGTTCGGTGACGAACTGCACCACGATGTTGTTCGGGGCGACGCCCTCCATGAGCCGCCCGCCCTGGTAGATCGCGTAGGTGTGGGTCCGCCCGTCGTAGACCACCCGCACGGTGCTGCCCGCCGCGTAGTCGGCCGTGGCCGCGCCGGTCCCAGGGCCCTTCAAAGGGGCGGCGGCGAAGCGCAGGCCGATGTCGCGCGGCGCGCTGGCCCGCGGCCGGGCGGCGGCCAGTGCCCCCGGGGAGCTGAAGAAGTTGTTGGCGTCGGCCCGGTGCTCCCCGATCCGGTAGGCCCCCGGCAGCACGTCGTACGACGCGTCGAGCACCCAGCCGGACCGCTCGGCCCGATGGAACGTCGCCTTCACGCCGGAGTTGCCGCCGGAGAACCCGACCGCGACCTGACCGAACTCGCGGAGCAGCTCGATGTCGCTCTCGCGGACCGACCTGATCGGGCCGACCTCACCACGGCTCTGGTCGTCGAACACGGCCAGCAACCTGGTCGAGCCGCCCTCCATGAGCTCCTGGTAGACGATCGCGGCCCGATCCAGGCCCCGCTGGTAGGGCCTGGCCAGCCCCTCGTTGTCGACCTTGATCGCCACGACCGGGCCGGTCCGTCTGGGGCGCAGCCCGGTGAGCTGGTCGACACCGGCCAGCGGGTCGCTGGGAGGCGTCGAGGGCTTGCCGGCCGCCTTGGTCGGCGCCGGCGCAGTTGGTGTGCCGGTCGGCCCGGGGACGGCTCGAGTCGTGGTCGAGGAGGAGCAGCCGGCCAGGGTGGCGGCGAGCAGGAGCAGTGGGATCAGGGGCCGGTTCACCCTCGCACCGTACGTCGGGACAGCGCTCAGCCCCTGGGCGGCAGCACCGTGTCGTCGATGTCGAAGTAGGTCGGCATCGCCCGGCGACCGGCCAGTCGCAGGGCCCGGGGCAGCCGCCGCCGGCGGAGCGCGCGGGTGTCGGTGACCGCCGTGTTGTGGAACGACCGGGCCAGGCCGACCCGGGTCGAGGCGGTCTCCAGCTCGGTCAGCGAGGTGTCGCCGGGGACGAGCGCGGCGGCGGCCTTGAGCGCGCGCGACAGGTCGTTCTCGACCGCCTCGCGACCGTCCGGCCCGGCGTCCAGCGACGCCGAGGCCGCGGCGTCCAGCGCGCTGGCCGCCGGCCCTGGTGGCAGCTGGCGGCGCAGCTCCCGGGCGGCCGCGGCCCGGCGTACGAGCTGGGCGTCGAGCGCGGCCCAGGCGGCGTCGACGCGGGCGTGCATCCGGTCGAGCCGGCCGGCGGTCCAGGTGACATAGGAGGCGAGCAGCACCACGATCGCGACGACCGCGACGACGAGCGTCACGCGGGCAGGGTGGTCACGGCGCGACGCGCTCGCGGACCACGGCCAGCCAGCGGCGCAGGGTCTCCGAGACGCGCCCGGGGTCGTCGTCCTGGCCCTCGTCGACGACATCGGGTTCGTCGGCGAGCTCGTCCAGGCCGACCGCCCCCCGCCGCGGCGCCACCGTCTCGTAGACCTCGACGATCTGCCGCGTCACGGTCGACCAGTCGTACGCCGTGACGGCCTGTCGTCCCCGCGTGGCCAGCTCGGCCCGGCGGGCCGGGTCGCCGAGCAGACCGGCGAGCGCTGTCGCGAGCGCCTCGGCATCGCCGACCGGCACGAGCACCCCAGCGCGGCCGTCCTCGAGCACCCGCCGGAACGCCTCCAGGTCGGCAGCGACCACCGGCGTGCCGGTGGCCATCGCCTCGATGAGCACGATCCCGAAACTCTCGCCGTAGGTGTTGGGAGCGCAGTAGACCTGACCGCTGGCGTAGACCCGCGGCTTGTCAGCGTCGCTGACCAGTCCGAGCAGCTCGACGTGGCGGCGCAGGGCGGTTGGCACCGGCACCTCGTCCGGATCGCCCGGCCCGGCCACGAGCAACCGGACCCGGGGCACCAACTCGACCAGCCGGGGCAGCGCGGCGAGCAGGACGGCGAGGCCTTTGCGCTCCTCGTCGATCCGGCCGAGGAAGACGACGGTTGGCCGGTCCGGCTGGTCGGGCAACGGCTGGGCGCCCTCGAACCGGGCGATCGAGACGCCGTTGGGGATGAGCACGGCGTCGGCGCCGAGGTGCTCGACAACGACCCGACGGGCCGCCGGCGACACCGCGATCCGGCCGGTGATCTTCTCCAGGCCCGGCTGCAGGGTGGTGCCGAAGACCTGCAGGGCGCGGCTGCGGGCGGTCGCCGTGTGGAAGGTCGCCACCATCGGCCCGCGGGCGGCGAAGCAGGCCAGCATCGACAGCGACGGCACGGTCGGCTCGTGCAGGTGCAGCACGTCGAACCGGCCGCGGCGTAGCCACCGCCGGGTGCGGGTGAGCGACACCGGCCCGAACGCCAGGCGGGCCACCGAGCCGTTGTAGGGCACCGGGACCGCGCGGCCGGCCGGCACGACATAGCCTGGCAGGTCGGCAGTGTCGACGTCGTCGACCGGCGTCAGCACCGACACCTCGTGGCCCAGCGCGAGCAACGAGTCGGCGAGGTCGCGCACGTGCGCCTGCACCCCGCCCGGGACATCCCAGGTGTAGGGGCACACGATGCCGACCCTCACGCGCTGGCCAGTTTGCGCGGGTCGCCGTCGCGCAGGTCGTCGAGCCAGAGCGTCTGCAGCATGTGCCAGTCGGCCGGCCGGTCGGCGATGCCGGCGGCGAACGCATCGGCCATCGCCTGCGTCATCGCGCCGACGTCGGTGTGCGGCACGTAGGGATGGAACCGGACCCGCCAGCCCCCCGGGGTGAAGGTGAGCGTCACCGGCAGCAACCGGGCGCCGGTCCGCAACGCGAGCGACGCCGGGCCGGCGGGCATCCGGGTCGCCGCGCCGAAGAAGGTCACGTCGACGCCGCGCGGGGTGAGGTCACGGTCGCCGAGCAGGCACAGCGTGCGGCCCGCCTCGAGGCGTTCGACCAGGACGTCGTACGGCGGGCGGGGGCCACCGGTCAGCGGCAGCACCTCCATCCCGAGCGACTCCCGGAAGGCGACGAACCGCTCGTAGACCGCCTCGGGCTTGAGCCGCTCGGCCACCGTCGTGAACGGCACCCCGGTCGCGCTGCACCAGGCGCCGGCGGCGTCCCAGTTGCCGGTATGCGGCAGCGCCATGATCGTGCCGGTGGGCGCGGCGACAGCGTCCCGCAGCAGGTGCTCGTCGATCACCTCGGTGCCGGCAATGAGCCGGTCCGCGCTCATCACCGGCAGCCGGAACGCCTCGCACCAGTAGCGGGCGTAGGACCGCAGCGCCTCCCGCGTGAGGTCCTCCCCCGGGGCGACCCGCTGCAGGTTGGCCCGCAGCCGGTCGACGCCCTTGCCGCCACGAACGGTCGCGAGGTCGGCGGCGGCCCGGAACACCGCCTGCGCCACCGGTTCGGGCAGCGCGCGGACGAATGCCCATCCCCCGGCGTACGACGCGTCGGTGAGCAGGTCGGCGACCCGGCGGACCGGCTTCACGGCTGCGCGAGGGCGGCCTGGCGGTGCACCTCGACGAGGCGCTGCACAACCGTGACCGCCGAGGCGACCGCGAGCAGGACCAGCAACGCCCCGAGCACCCAGGTCGGCGCACCGAGGCCCACCAGCAGGGTGCCGAGCAGGACCACGATGAGCCGCTCGGCCCGCTCGGCAATGCCGACGTTGCAGGTCATCCCGAGCCCCTCCGCGCGTGCCTTGGCGTAGCTGGTGACGGCGCCGGCCACCAGGCAGAACAGCGCGACCGCCTCCAGGGTCCGGTCGTCGCCCGCGCCGGAGTACCACAGCACCAGGCCGCCGAAGATCGCGCTGTCGGCGAGGCGGTCCATCGTGGAGTCGAGGAAGGCGCCGAACCGGCTGCTCGTGCCGCGCGACCGGGCCATCGCGCCGTCCAGCAGGTCGGTGAGCACGAACGCGAACACCAGCGCCGTACCGGTGAAGAAGTGGCCGGTGGAGAAAAAGACCAGCGCGCTCGTCACCGCCCCGACGGTGCCGAAGATCGTCACGACGTCCGGCGCGACGCCGGCGCGCAGCAGCGCCCGGGCGAGCGGGTCGACCACCCGGCCCACCTGGGGACGGACGCGCAGGTTCAGCACAGGCAAGG
This sequence comes from Frankiales bacterium, assembly GCA_043721555.1. Lineage (GTDB taxonomy): Bacteria > Actinomycetota > Actinomycetes > Mycobacteriales > SCTD01 > JAYSQK01. Next base: position 5,096 of record JAYSQK010000276.1, on the reverse strand, counting down.
ATCCAGACGTCTCGGCGGTGCCCGCAGGATAGCGGCGGCGGCCGCACAGGCTTGTCCCGGTGAGCGCCGGCGCGGGAGGCTGTGGGCCGTCCCCCAACAGGAGGTTGACGTGGCCCGCACCGTGGCACCGAATGCACGCCCCGCCCCGGCGCCGCGTTCCCCCGAGCTGGTGCGCAACGTCGCGCTCGTCGGCCACGCCGGCGCCGGCAAGACGACCCTCGTGGAGGCGCTGCTCGCCCGCACCGGCACGGTGCCGCGGGCCGGCCTGGTCGAGGACGGCACGACGGTCTGCGACAGCGACCCGATCGAGGTCCGGCAGCAGCACTCGGTGTCGCTGGCGCTCGCCCCGATCGAGTACGCCGGGATCAAGGTCAATCTGCTGGACACCCCCGGTGGGGCCGACTTCGTCGGCGAGTTGCGGGCCGCCCTACGCGCCGCCGACGCCGCCCTGTTCGTCGTGTCGGCAACCGCGGGGGTGGACGCGGTCACCGTCCAGCTGTGGGAGGAGTGCGCGGCGGTTGGGCTGCCGCGAGCCATCGTGATCACCCAGCTCGACAAGCCGCGGGCCGACTTCGACGAGGCGGTCGCGGTCTGCCAGCGGGTGCTCGGCGACGGGGTGCACCCGCTCTACCTGCCGATGCACGCCGACGACGAGTCGGTCGCCGGCCTCATTGGCCTGCTCTCCCAGCGGGTCTACGACCGCAGCTCCGGCGAGCGGGTCGAGCGCGACCCTGATCCGCAGCACCTGCCGCTGATCGACACGCTGCGCGCCGACCTCATCGAGGCGATCATCGCCGAGAGTGAGGACGAGACGCTGATGGACCGCTATCTCGCCGGCGAGCCGATCGACCCCAAGGTGCTCGTCGCCGATCTGGAGACGGCCGTCGCGCGCGGCCATTTCCATCCGGTGCTCGCCGCCGCCCCCCGGACGCTGCTCGGCACCGACGAGCTGCTCGAGCTGCTCACCCAGGCGTTCCCGTCGCCGCTCGAGCACCCCTGCCCGGTCGTGACGACCCCGGACGGCGGTCCGGCGGCGCCGATCACCTGCGACCCCGACGGGCCGCTGGTCGCCGAGGTGGTCCGCACCACGACCGACCCCTACCTCGGCCGGGTCTCGCTCGTCCGGGTGTTCTCCGGGACGCTGCGCCCCGACGCCGTCGTCCACGTCTCGGGCCACGGGCTCGCGCCCCGCGGGCACGCCGACCATGACGTCGACGAGCGGGTCGGCCCGCTGTCAGGACCGCTCGGCGCGATGCTGCGACCGGTCGCCTCCTGCCCTGCCGGCGACATCTGCGCCGTGGCCCGCCTCGCCTCGGCCGAGACCGGTGACACCGTCTCAGATCCCGGCGACCCGCTGCTCGTCCAGCCGTGGGACCTTCCAGCGCCGCAGCTACCCGTCGCGGTGGAGGCCGCCTCACGGGCCGACGAGGACAAGCTCGGCACCGCGCTCGCCCGGCTGGTCGCCGAGGACCTCACCGTCCGGCTCGAGCGCGACGCCGAGACCGGCCAGCAGGTCCTGTGGTGCGTCGGCCCGGCCCATGCCGACGTCCTGGTGGACCGGCTGCAGACCCGGCACGGCGTCGCTGTCACCCGCCCACCGGTCGAGGTGGCGTTGCGCGAGACGATCGCCGGGCCGGTGACCGCGACCGGCCGGCTGGTCAAACAGTCCGGAGGGCACGGTCAGTACGCCGTGGTCGTGCTCGAGGTGGCCCCCCTCCCGGCCGGCTCCGGGCTCGCCTTCAGCACCCGGGTCGTCGGTGGTGCGGTGCCTTCGCAGTACTTCGCCAGCGTCGAGAAGGGCGTCCGCAGCCAGATGGAGCGCGGCGTCGACGGGCGGCCGCTGGTCGACCTGTCGGTCACCCTCGTGGACGGCAAGGCGCACGCCGTCGACTCCTCCGACGGGGCCTTCGCCGCCGCCGGCGCGCTCGGTCTGCGCGAGGCACTCGCCACCGCGGGCGCGGTCGTGCTCGAGCCGGTCAGCGCCGTCGAGCTCCGCGTCCCGTCGGCCTACGTGGGCACCGTCATGAGCGACCTGTCCGGCCGTCGCGCCCGGGTCACCGGCAGCTCAGCGATCGACACCGGGTCGCTGGTCGCGGCCGAGGTGCCCGACCTCGAGCTGCTCGGCTACGCCGCCGTGCTGCGCGCGCTCACCCACGGGACGGGGTCCTACGTCCGGCGGCCGCTCGGCCACGAGCCGATGCCGGCGCGGCTCCCCCAGCCCTGACCCGGCGTACGCACCCCCCTGTTCTGCGCCGATCATGGAACTTGTGCTGTCCCGCTGAGCGTGGAGCAGCAGCACAATGTCCATGATCGGCGGGGAAGGGGAGGGGTCAGCGCCCGGTCCAGGCCCGGGCCCCGTCGTGCGTTGCCCCACGCCCGCGCCCATCCGCCCGGTGACTCCCGGCTCGGCGACCCCCGGCCCGGCGATCCCCTCCCGGCGATCTTGACGAAATGGTCGCCCCTACCGGCGTGTCGCCGACCAGATCGTCAAGATCGGCCCGAGTTCGGCCTCCCCGGGTGAGCCGGACCCCGCGCCTCGGCGGGGACGGGGTGGGGTCAGACCTCGGACCAGGCCCGGGCCAGCAGGTCGCGGGTCTCCGGCAGCAGCTGCGGCAGCACTTTGGTGTGCCCGACGACCGGCATGAAGTTGGTGTCACCACCCCACCGCGGTACGACGTGCTGGTGCAGATGCGCTGCGATCCCGGCGCCCGCCACGCCGCCGAGGTTCATGCCGACGTTGAAGCCCTGCGCGCCGGCGGCGAGGCGCAGGGCCCGCAACGCGTGCTGCGTCATCGAGGCGAGCTCGGCTGTCTCGTCCGGCATCAGCTCGTCGTACCCGCTCAGGTGGCGGTAGGGCACGACCATGAGATGGCCGGCGTTGTAGGGATAGAGGTTGAGCACGACGTAGCACGACGAGCCCCGGGCCACGATCAGGCCCTGCTCGTCCGGCAGCCCGGGGATGACGCAGAACGGGCACTGGCCGTCCTTACCCTCACCCTGGATATAGGCCATCCGGTGCGGTGTCCAGAGCCGCTCGAAGGCGTCCCGCAGTCCGGCACCGAGCTGTTCCTCGGGCTGCACCGGGTTACTCACGTGCGGTCCCGGACGGACGCGACCACCTTCTCGACGGCCTCATCGACGGGGACGCCGTTCTCCTGCGTACCGTCGCGGTAGCGGAAGCTGACCGCGCCCTTGGCGACGTCCTCGTCACCGGCGAGCAGCATGAACGGCACCTTCTGCTTCTGCGCGGTGCGGATCTTCTTCTGCATCCGGTCGTCGGCGGTGTCGATCTCGACCCGGATGCCCTCGGTGCGCAGCGTGGCCGCGATCGCCTGCAGGTAGTCGTCGTGCTCGGAGGTGATCGGGATGCCGACGACCTGCACGGGGGCGAGCCAGGCCGGGAACGCGCCCGCGTAGTGCTCGAGCAGCACTGCGAAGAATCGCTCGATCGAGCCGAAGAGCGCCCGGTGGATCATCACCGGGCGTTGCCTGGTGCCATCCGCCGCGGCGTACTCGAGGTCGAACCGCTCGGGCAGGTTGAAGTCGAGCTGGATCGTCGACATCTGCCAGGTACGGCCGATCGCGTCGCGGGCCTGGACGCTGATCTTCGGGCCGTAGAACGCCGCCCCGCCCGGGTCGGGTACGAGCTCCAGACCGCTGTCGGTGGCGACCTCTTCCAGGGTGCGCGTCGCCATGTCCCACACCTCGTCGGAGCCGACGGACTTCACCGGGTCCTTGGTGGACAGCTCGAGGTAGAAGTCGTCGAGCCCGTAGTCGCGCAGCAGGTCCAGCACGAACTGCAGCAGCGAGGTCAGCTCGCCCTTGAGTTGCTCGCGGGTGCAGTAGATGTGGGCGTCGTCCTGGGTGAACCCGCGCGCGCGGGTGAGGCCGTGCACGACGCCGGACTTCTCATACCGGTAGACGGTGCCGAACTCGAACAGCCGCAGCGGCAACTCGCGATAGGACCGCCCGCGCGCGCGATAGACGAGGTTGTGCATCGGGCAGTTCATCGGCTTGAGGTAGTAGTCCTGACCCGGCCCGAGCTCTGCGTCGAGGTGCATCGGCGGATACATGCCCTCCGCGTACCACTCCAGATGCCCACTGGTGACGAACAAATCGGCCTTGGTGATGTGCGGGGTGTTGACGAACTCATAGCCGGCTTGGGAGTGCTTGACCCGCGAGTAGTCCTCCATCACCCGACGGACCGTGCCGCCCTTGGGATGAAAAATCGCCAGCCCGGAGCCGATCTCGTCCGGGAAGCTGAACAGGTCGAGCTCGCTGCCGAGCCGCCGGTGGTCGCGCTTCTCGGCCTCTTCGAGCAGCCGCAGATGCTCCTTCAGTGCGTCCTTGCTCTCCCAGGCGGTACCGTAGATCCGCTGCAGCTGCGGGTTGGCTTGGTCACCGCGCCAGTACGCCGCCGCCGACCGCATCACCTTGTACGCCGGGATATCGCGTGTCGTCGGCAGGTGTGGGCCGCGGCACAGGTCGGTCCAGGCAAGCTCGTCGCCGCGCAGGTTGTCGTACATCGTGAGCTCGGCGCCACCGACCTCGACGGACTCCGCCGGGGCGCTGCCCTTGAGCTCGATCAGCTCCAGCTTGAAGCGCTCGTGCGCCAGCTCGGTCCGGGCGTCGGCTTCGCTGATCACCCGGCGGCTGAACCGCTGCCGCTGCCGGGTGAGCTCGTTCATCTTCTTCTCGACCTCAACGAGGTCCTCGGGGGTGAAGGGCCGCGCGGGCAGGAAGTCGTAGTAGAAGCCGTCCTTGATCGGCGGGCCGATGCCGAGCAGGGTGCCGGGGAACAGCTCCTGGACGGCTTGGGCGAGCACGTGCGCGGCGGAGTGCCGCAGCACCGCGCGGCCGTCCGCGGAGCCGTACGGCACCTGCTCGACGGTGTCGCCAGCGGCCACGACGTGGGCCAGGTCGCGCAGCTCACCGCCGACCCGGGCGACCGCGGTGTCCTTGACGCCAGCCGCCTTCAGCAGCTCGCCGGCCGTCTGCCCGGCCTGCTCCGCGGTCACGACGAGGGACATGACGGCGGGCGCTGCAGGCATGTGGCAACCCTATCGACAGCAGTCGGGCCGGTCCTTTGCACAAAG
>JAYSQK010000275.1:0-1642 GCA_043721555.1 Frankiales bacterium | reverse complement strand
GGGCAGCAAGGACGGCCCGGGTGCGCTCATGCCGGGCGGCAAGGTGTTGTTCACGGCCGGTCCGGTGGACGGCTCGTCCGGCAACTTCCTTGCTCCGTTGCGCTTTTTCGAGTTCGACGGGACCGCCCTGGCCCGGGTCAGTGACGCACCCAACGCCGATTGCCCGACGTACCAGGGTCGGCTGCTGCCGCTGCCGAACGGGCAGGTCCTCTGGGCCCGCGAGGACAAGGACGAGATGTACGCCTACACCAACACCGAGGCACCGCAGGACGCCTGGCGCCCAGTCATCGACACGTGCCCACGGCAGGTGTCGCCGGACACCGTGTTCACCCTGTCCGGGCAGCAGTTCAACGGCCTCTCGCAGGCCCAGGGCTACGGCGACGACTACTCGGCCGCGACGAATTACCCACTCGTCCGGATCCGGAACGCCCGCAGCGGAGCCGTTCGCTATTGCCGGACCTCCGACCACTCCAGCATGGGCGTTGCGACCGGTTCGCTGACCGTCACCACCCAGGTGCACGTGCCAGCCGATCTGGAGCTCGGGTTCTCGCTGCTGGAGGTCGTCGCCAACGGCATCGCGTCGACGCCGTGCCGCGTCAATGTGATCGACCACGACAAGGGCAGTGACCAGCAGGGGCTGGATCAGCAGGTCGAGCGACTGGCCCAGGCCGCGCATTGACCCGTCGGGCTCTGGCGGTGGGGGGACCCCGCCAGGGCCCGACGTCAGCGGCACTCAGCCGAAGCGGCCGGTGATGTAGTCCTCAGTCCGCTTCTCGGTGGGGTTCGAGAAGATCTTCTGGGTGTCGTCGATCTCGACGAGCCGGCCCGGCTGCCCGGTGCCGTCGATGGTGAAAAAGCCGGTGCGGTCCGAGACCCGGGCCGCCTGTTGCATGTTGTGCGTGACGATGACAATCGTGTAGCTGTCCTTCAACTCGCTCATCAGATCCTCGATGGCGAGGGTGGAAATCGGGTCCAGTGCCGAGCACGGCTCGTCCATCAGCAGCACCTCCGGCTCGACGGCGATCGCCCGGGCGATGCACAGCCGCTGCTGCTGCCCGCCGGACAGGCCCATCCCGGGCTTGCCGAGCCGGTCCTGCACCTCCTTCCACAGATTCGACCGGCGCAGCGCTGATTCGACGGTCGCGTCAAGGGTCGACTTCGACCGCTCGCCGTTGAGCCGCAGGCCGGCCGCGACGTTGTCGTAGATCGACATGGTGGGGAACGGATTGGGCCGCTGGAAGACCATGCCGACCATCCGGCGGACCGCGACCGGGTCGACGCCGTCGGCGTAGATGTCCTGCTCGTCCAGGAGCAGACTGCCCTCGACCCGCGCGCCGCTGAGCACCTCGTGCATCCGGTTGATCGTCCGCAGCAGGGTGGACTTGCCGCAGCCGGACGGGCCGATGAACGCGGTGACCGACTTCGGCTCGATCGTCAGGCTCATGTCGTCGATCGCCTTGAAATTGCCGTAGAAGGCAGACAGGCCTGCGATCTCGATGCGTTTGGACACGAGCTACCTCCGGGCCAGGGTGTTGCGGCGGGTCAGCAACCGGGCGCCGGCGTACAGCGTCAACACGATCACGATCAGGGTGAGTGCAGCCGCCCAGGCCCGGTCGTAGGTGATGTCCTGACCCTGGCCGGC
>JAYSQK010000274.1:0-13915 GCA_043721555.1 Frankiales bacterium | reverse complement strand
AGCCGATCCAGCGCGGCCGCCTGCCTCGCCGACGTCAACAGATCCACAGCCCGAACGTAACCGGCAGGTCCGACAGTTTCGGACCAGCGGATGCGCCGTTGTGCGGCCAGTCCGGGCTGGATGTGGGACAGAGATCAGGTGCTTGCGCTCGATCGAGACGGCCGTGGCCGGAGCGGTCGGCTGCGGCGTCAGTAGCCGGCTGCCCGCCCGGACACCGCCCGGCCGTCGCTGGCACCTTCGAGCGCGCCGTCCTGGACGGTGATGACGTGCGCGTGCCCGAAGTTGTAGCCAGCCGGCTGCGTGACGACGCTGTGGCCTCGGGCGGTCAGCCCGTCGGCCCAGTCGGCGGGCGCGCCCTGCTCGAGGTCGACCTGCACCCGGCCGTGCTCGGTCCAGGTGTCGAAGCCGCCGCCGCCGCGCCCGGACAGCACCCATCGCGGCGCCGACATCGCCTGCCCCGCTGACTGTCCGGCGGCGAGCAGCCGGGCCAGCAGCTGCAGCAGGATCTGCGGTTGGCTGTCACCGCCCTGCGTGCCGAGCACGGTGTGCAGCTGGAGGTCCGGCGTCGTGACGAGCGCCGGTGAGAGCGTGTGCGGCGGCCGGCGGCCGGGGCCGTACTCCGCCGGGTGTCCCGCCTGGAGGCTGAACCCGATGCCACGGTTCTGCAGGAAGATCCCGGTCGACGGCTCGACCACGAGACTGCCGAAGCCGGCGGCATTGGACTGGATGAGCGAGACCCCGCACCGATCGGCGTCGACTGCCGTCAGGTGGATCGTGCCGCCGGGCCGGTAGCTGTCGCCGAGCTCGAGCGCCCGGTCCGGGTCGATCCGGTCGGCCCGGGGCGCCAGCCGGGCCGGGTCCAGAAGGGCTTGCCCGTCCGCGTTCTCGTGCAGCACCTCCACCCGGTCGTACGCCGTGACGCGCGCGGCCTCGACGAGCAGGTACGCCCACAGCGGGTCGTCGGGATCGCCTGGCAGCCCGAGCCGGTCGGCGACCCAGGCGGCGGCGAGGGTCAGATAGCCCTGCGAGTTGGGCGGCACCGTCCACAGCACCTGCCCCCAGGCCTCGGTCCGCAGCGGCGTCACCCAGTCGGCGAGCGGCGCGGCCAGGTCCTGCGGCGCGAACTCCCCCGCCCCCACGGCGAGTAGGCCCTCGCCGAACTCCCCGCCATAGAAGCCGTCCCGCCCCTCGGCGACGACCGCACGAAGTGCCCGCGCGACCCCTGGACGGCGTACGACGTCTCCGGGGCGAAGCGGGCCGCCGTGCGCGGGCGCGAACTGCTCGGCACCCGGCCGGCCGGCGAGCCGCGCGACCGCACCCGCCAGGCCCGGAGTCGCCGGGAAACCGTCGGTGGCATAGCCGATCGCGGGCCCGAGGACGTCGGCCAATGGCAGCCGGCCGAGCTCGGCGTGCAGGGCGAGCCAGCCGTCGACGCAGCCGGGCACCGGCACCGAGCGCACGTCGTCGAGCATCGGCATCGCGCGATGACCCTCGGCCCGCAGCCGCGCCGGATCGGCGCCGGAACCGGCCCGACCGCTGCTGTTCAGGGCCAGCGGGGGCTGGCCGTCGCGGCTCACCAAGGCGAACAGATCCCCACCCAGGCCGCACATCTGCTGCGTCGTGACGGTGAGCACCGCGCTCGTGGCGATGGCCGCGTCGACCGCGCTGCCACCCCGCTGCAGGACGGTGACCCCCGCCTGGGCAGCCAGCTGGTCGACCGCGCAGACCATCCCGGACGGCGCGTACGTCGAGGCCGTGGCATCCATCCGGGCAACGTAGCCTTGCAACGGTCGACCCCCGAGGAGGACGCCGTGTCCACACTGCTCACCCTGCTGCTCCTGACAATCGTCCTCGGCCTCGTGACGACGGCCGGCGCGGCGGTCCTGTGCGTCTGGGGGGTGCGGCGGCTCGGCCGCACCGCCCTGGCTCGACTCGCTGCCGTCAAGCGCCCGACCCGCCAACCAGCGCGCTCCCAACTGCCCGGTCGCGGGCTGGTCGAGATCCGGGCCTGGCTGCCCGGTCCGGGCCGGCAGGTCACCGCCATCCGCCGGGACCTCGGCCGGGACGTCGCCGCTGCCGTCCGCGCGGTCCAGGCCGGCCGCGCCGCGGGCCGTCCGGTCGAGGAGCTGGTGCCGCTGACCGCGCGCCTGCGCCGGGCCGCGGCCGAGCTCGATCTCGATCTGTCGGTGATCGCCGCCGAGCCCGACGCGATCGGGCGGGGGGACCTGCTGGCGGCCGAACGCGAGCGGATCGCGGTGCTGCGCCGGTCGTGCTCACAGCTACGTCGCGCCGTGCTGCTGGCCGGTTCGGCGACCAGTGGGGCGCAGCTCATCGAAGAGGTCGACGACGAGCTGGTCCGGCTCGGCCTCTGGGCGCAGGCGCACGCCGAGTTGCTGGGCCGCCACCAGCCTTAGCAGTCCCTGACGCGCGCCCTTCGGGGGTCAGCTGCCCCTCCCGTCTCGTGTGTCGTGATGTTGGGCCCGAATCGGGCCCTGAAATCACGACACCAGACGGTACGGCGGGCGAGGTGCCCGAATTGTCCGCTTACCCCGCAGCTGCAGGATCAACGGCAGAACCACGAGCTCAGGTCGGCAGGACGAGCCCCTCGCTGGCCAGCCAGTCCAGCCGCCGCAGGATGACCCCCTCACGCATCGCCCACGGGCAGATCTCTACGCGTTGCAGGCCGAACGTCAGCATCACCTCGTGCGCGACGACGGCTCCGGCGAGCAGTTGCGCCGCCCGGCTCGCCGAGACACCTGGCAGCCTGGCGCGGTCGACGGTCCGCATCGAGCTGAGCATGTCGACGATCCGCTCCACGCCGGTGAGGGTGAGCTTGCGTGGGACCAGCTGCCCCCGGTCGTAGGGAGCTGCCCCGTCGAGCCGGGCCAGTGAGCGGAAGGTCTTGGAGGTCGCGACGGCCCGATCCGCCACACCGGCCGCGCGCACCGAGGGGACGACCTCGTCCAGCACGGCGCGGACATGGGTGCGCAGCTCGGCGACCGCGGCTCTGCTCGGCGGGTCACCGGGCAAGCGGTCCCGGGTGAGTCGGCCGGCACCCAGCGGCACCGACAGCGCAACCTCAGGGAGTTCGTCCCGCCCGCAGGCGATCTCGAGCGATCCGCCGCCGATGTCGAGGCTGAGCAGCCGCCCGGCGCTCCAGCCGAACCAGCGCCGCACGGCTAGGAAGGTCATCGCCGCCTCGTCCTTGCCGGGCAGCACCAGCAACTCGACACCGGCCTCGTCACGGACCGCCGCGAGCACCTCGGCCGAGTCGGTGGCGTCGCGGACGGCCGAGGTGGCGAACGCGACGAGGTCGTCGACCTCCTCCTCGCGGGCCGCCTTCTGCGCCGTCTTCACCGCCTGCACGAGTAGGCCGCGGCCGCGGTCACCGAGCGAGCCGTCGGGCTGCAGCAGCTCGGCGAGACGCAGCTCGTCCTTGTGGCTACGCACCGGATCCGGGTGCGAGCCTGGGTGGGCGTCGACGACCAGCAGGTGCACCGTGTTCGAACCGACGTCGAGCACCCCGAGCCTCATGCGGGCACGGTAGTGGGCTCAGCCCGGGCCGCTGCGCTCCACCGCCCGGTTCATCAACTCGATCTGGATGTCCCGGCCCGGGTGCTCGTGCCAGACCCCGTCCAGGTCCAGATCCCACCGGCGTACGTCGGGGGCGCTCAGCCGGTCGAGCAGTCCGGTGAGCTGGGCCTTGACCGCGGGATCCTTGACCCGGACAAGGGTCTCGACCCGGCGGTCGAGGTTTCTGTGCATCAGGTCGGCGCTGCCGAGCCACAGCTCCGGGTCCCCGCCGTTGGCGAACGAGATGACCCGCGAATGCTCGAGGAACCGGCCGAGGACGCTGCGCACCGTGACCGTCTCGGAGAGACCGGGCGCCCCCGGCCGCAGTGAGCAGATGCCCCGGACGGTCAGCTCGATCGGCACCCCCGCCCGGCTCGCGACGTACAGCGCATCGATGACCCGCTCGTCGACGATGCTGTTGGCCTTGATCCGGATGCCTGACGGCCGACCGGCTGAGGCGTTGCGGGTCTCCCGCTCGATCCGCTCCACGATGCCCAGCCGGATCCCGTGCGGCGCGACGAGCAGGTCGCGGTATTCGGTCTGCAGGCTGTAGCCGGTCAGCGCGTTGTAGAGGTCGGTCAGGTCGGCGCCGATGTCGGGATCGGCGGTGAACAGCCCGAGGTCCTCATAGAGCCGGGCCGTGCGCGGGTGGTAGTTGCCGGTGCCGATGTGGGCGTAGCGGCGCAGGCCGCCCTTCTCCTGCCGCACCACCAGCGCGGTCTTGCAGTGCGTCTTGAGCCCGAGCAGGCCGTAGGCGACGTGGCAGCCGGCACGCTCCAGCGCACGGGCCCAGCGGATGTTGGCTTGTTCGTCGAAGCGAGCGGTGATCTCGATGACGACCACGACCTGCTTGCCGGCCTCGGCGGCGTCGATGAGCGCGTCCACGACGGGGGAGTCACCGGAGGTCCGGTACAGCGTCTGCTTGATGGCCAGCACCGCGGGGTCGGCCGCGGCCTGCTCGAGGAAGCGCTGGACGCTGGTCGAGAACGAGTCGTAGGGATGGTGCACGAGGATGTCGCCCTCACGCAGTGCGGCGAACATGTCCGCGGCCTGCTCACCGTCGGCCAGCCGGGGGTGCGTCGACGGCACGAAGGCGTCGTCTTTGAGGTCCGGCCGATCCGCGGCGTACAGCTCGTGCAGCGAAGCGAGCGCCAACAGGCCCGGCACCATGACGACGTCGTCGAGGGTCACGTCGAGCTCGCGGACCAGCAGGTCCAGGACGTGCGGGTCCATCTCCTCACCGATCTCGAGGCGTACGACGGGGCCGAAGCGCCGTTGCGACAGCTCGCGCTCGAGCGCCTGCAGGAGGTCCTCGTCGCGGTCCTCCTCGACCTCGACATCGGCGTTCCTGGTGATCCGGAAGGCGTGGTGGCCGATGACCTCGAGCCCGGGGAACAGCTGCTGCAGGTGGACCCCGATGAGGTCCTCCAGCGGGAGGTAGAGCGATTTCCCCGGCTCGCCACTGACCTGCACGAAGCGCGCGACGTTGTTGGGCACCTTGACCCGGGCGAAGCGTTCGGCGCCGTTGTGCGGGTCGCGGACCAGGACCGCCAGGTTGAGCGAGAGCCCGCTGATGTAGGGGAACGGGTGGGCCGGATCGACCGCGAGCGGGGTGAGCACCGGGAAGATCTGCTCCCGGAAGTACTGGTGCAGGCTGCTCTGCTGGGCCGGGTCGAGGTCGTCCCAGCGCAGCAGCGCGATGCCGCTTTCTGCCAGCGCCGGCTGGACCTGGTCGCGGAAGCAACGGGCGTGTTCCTGGGCGAGTTCGCGGGCCTGCTCGCGGATCATCGTGAGCTGCTGCCTGGTGCCGAGTCCGTCAGCGCTGCGTACGCCGAGTCCGGTCTCCTGTCGCCGGATCAACCCGGCGACGCGCACCATGAAGAATTCGTCGAGGTTGCTGGCGAAGATGGCGATGAACTTCGAGCGCTCCAGCAGCCGGGCCGCTGGGTCTTGCGCGAGCGTCAGCACCCGCCGGTTGAAGCCGAGCCAGGACAACTCACGGTTTAAGAACCGGTCGCCCGGCAACTCGGCCGGTCGCTCTTGGTCCGCGCCGTCGGGGGTCACCCTGGCGAGTGTGCACCAGCAAGGTGAACACCGCTCGCGCCGCGGCTCACCAGCACGCCGTCTTTCCAGACCTGCTCGATCCGCCCGGCGTAGTCGGCCAGGTCGAGCGGGTCGCCGGACACCACCACGACATCGCCGCGTTTGCCCGGGGCGAAGGTGCCGAGCTCGTCGTCGAGCCGCATCAGCCGGGCTGCCTCGAGGGTCGCGGCCCGCAGCGCCCCGGCCGGCCCCAGCCCGGCGTCCGACATGAGCTGCAATTCCTGCAGATTAGTCCCGTGCGGGCTGACCGGGCAGTCGGTGCCCATCGCCACCGGCACCCCGGCCGTGACGGCCAGCCGCATCGAGTCGGCTGCCCGCGCCGCGGCGTCCCTGGCCTTGTCCAGCACCCCCGGCGGCAATTGCATCCCGCCTTCGGCGGCGGCGATGACCCCCCGCGCCGCGAGCAGCGTCGGCACCAGCCAGGTCCCGCGCTCGACCATCAGGGCGACCGCGTCCTCATCCAGGAACGACCCGTGGTCGATCGAGCGGACCCCCGCCCGCACGGCGTTGCGCACCCCGTCGGCTGCGTGGCAGTGCGCCATCACCCAGCGATTGGCGGCGGCCGCTTCGTCGACGATGGCAGTCAGTTCATCGAGCCGCAGCTGGGCGAGATGGGCATCGGTGTTGGGTGACAGCACGCCGCCAGAGGCCGCGACCTTGATGCCGTCGGCGCCGGCCCGGATCAGCTCGCGGACGACCCGCCGCAGGTTCTCCGGACCGTCGACCGTGCCCGCCGGTCGGCCGGGATGCGCGACGAACGACGGGTTGTGGCCGCCGCAGAGCTCCCAGTCGTCGGCGTGCCCGCCGGTCTGGGCGACCATCGAGATGGTGATCCGCAGCCGCGGACCGGGCACGATCCCGCGTTCGACGGCGGCCTTGACCCCGGCGTCGGCGCCCCAGGCGTCGCGGACGGTCGTGATGCCCAGGTCGAGGGTGGTCCGTAGGTTCTGCACGGCGTAGAAGAACTGCAGCGAGAACGGGTCGGAAAGCGCCTTGAGCGGGTCGAACGACGCCATCGCGACGTGCGTGTGGCAGTCGAACATCCCCGGCAGCAGGGTCTTGCCGGTGACGTCGATGGCCTCGTCGCCGTCGAGCCCAGGTCCCACGTCGACGACCCGGCCGTCCTCGAGTACCAGGTCGGCCGCCCGCACCGCCAGGCCCTCCGGATCGAACACGCTGCCGCCGCTGAACAGGGTCCTCGTCATCGGACCACCCTGCCCCACCCGGCGACGCTCAGTCGCGTACGACGGTCCAGCGGGCCAGCAGGAAGCCCGGCTCGTCGGACAGCAGCGAGGCCAGGGAGAGGCGGGTGGGGGTGTCGAGCGGCGCCGTCAGCAGCTGCGGCCCGGCGCCGACCAGGGCCGGCGAGGTCGTCGTGCAAAGATCATCCAGCAGGCCGGCCTGGACGAAACTGGTGAGCAGTTGCGGGCCGCCCTCGCACAGCAGCCGGTGCAGGCCGCGGGCGTGCAGCGCGGCCAGCAGGGCCACCGGCCCCTCCTCGACACGCAGCACCTCGATGTGCGGCCGGTCCAGCACCTGCACGCCTTCCGGCACCGCGAGCAGCACCGGCTCCTCACCGGTCAGCAGGCTGGCTCCGGGGTCCAGCCGGCCGGTGCGGCTGACCACGACCAGCGGGGTCTGCGCCGACCGGCCGTGCGCCGCCCGCCAGGCCGCCGCCGCCGGCCGGTGCCGGATCCGGCCGTAGTCCTCGCTGCGGGCGGTGCCGGCCCCGACGAGGACCGCGTCGGCCACGGTGCGCAGGGCCCGGAAGACGGCCAGGTCGGCGGGACCACCGAGCTTCTTGGACGTCCCGTCGATGGCGATGCTCCCGTCCAGGGCGAGGACGAAGCCACCGCGCAGGGACGGCCCCGGTACGTCGTACAGGTCGGGGAGGTCGTCGGCGGTGATCCCTCGCGCCTCGGGCAGCAGCAGCCTCATCGACGAGCATCCTTTCCCGTGGAGGTGGGCCAGCCTCGTCGAGGTTAGGGGCTGGCGGGTGTCACGTGCCCATGGCCGTGGCCGGTGCGCCGCCGGTCCCCAGGGCATCCGCTCAACTCCGGACCCGATTGCGCCGATGCCGGCTTCGACGGGAGCCTCGACGATGCCCGCGATGACGAAGTTGGTGGACACCCATGCCGCGTGTCCGCTGGCTGGCGGTCTCGCTGGCGTTGGTCGCGGTCCTCACCGGCTGCAATGGGGCGAGCACCGGCCAGCCACGCACCCATGCACCCAGCGGCCCCTCTTGGGCGCCGGCGCCGGCCGCGCTGGCCGGCCTGACGACCCTGGCCCAGCCGGTCGCCGGCAAGCTCGCGCTGCACACGGTGTCCGGCGACGTGACCTTCTGGACCGGGGTCAATCTCGGCAGCACGACGCCGGGGCACAGCCCGGGCGAGCTGGCGATCAGCCGGCAGGACTACCGGCGCTGGTTCGCCCAGATGGGCCGGCTGGGCGTCCGGGTCCTGCGGATCTACACGATCCACCCGCCGCAGATGTATGAGGAACTGCTCGCCTACAACCAGGCTCATCCGGCGGCGCCGATCTATCTGATGCAGGGGGTCTATCTGCCGGACGAGTCCTACCTGCAGACGGGCGACCTGTACGCGCCGGGGCCGACCGCAGCCTTCACCGCCGAGCTGCGGTCCGCCAGCGACGCCGTCCACGGGCTCCTGACTCGCGCTGCGCTGCCCGGCCGGGCGAGCGGGCAGTGGACCGCGGACGTCTCGCCCTGGCTTGCCGGCTGGATCGTCGGCGTCGAGTTCGACCCCTTCGCGACGCTGGCATCGGACCGGCACAACGCCGCCGCCCCGGACCATCACGGCAGGTTCTTCTCGAGCGTCCCGGACGGCTCGCCGACGTCACCGACGGAGCGGTGGCTCGCCGCGCGGATGGACGAGCTCGCGACGGCCGAGGCCAACAAGGGCCGCAGCGCGCCGATCGCGTTCGTCAACTGGCCCACCACCGACCCGCTGCGCCATCGGCACGAACCGCTTGCCCGCGAGGACGTCGTCGGGGTGGACGCCGCGCACGTCCGCGCCTCCGCTGCCTGGCCGGGCGGGACGTTCGCGAGCTTCCACGCCTACCCCTACTACCCGGACTTCCTGCGGCACGAGCCGACCTATCAGGCGTACCGGCTGCACGACGTCAAGGATCCGTACGCCGGCTACCTGGCCGATCTGGCCCGACACTTCGGGGCGATGCCGCTGATGATCACCGAGGTGGGGGTGCCGTCCTCGATCGGCTCGTCCCACCTCGGTACGAATGGCCGGGACCAGGGCGACCACTCCGAGAAGGACGCCCTCGCCATGGACGCGGCGCTCGTCCGGGTCGTTCACGACGTCGGGTTGTCCGGGGCGCTGCTCTTCTCCTGGACCGACGAGTGGTTCAAGTTCACCTGGAACACCCTGCCGCGGCACGCCGTCGCGAACAGTGAGCGGCGCTCGCTCTGGCACGACCCGCTGACCAACGAGCAGTGGTTCGGGCTCAATGCCGAGGACCCGACACCGACTGGGGCTCAGACCATCAGCGAGTCGCGGTCCGGCGTGCAACAGGTGGCGGTCGACCACGACGCGTCGTTCCTGGATGTGACGGTCCGGCTGGACAAGCCGCCGACCGAGCCGGTGCGGCTGGGTTTCGACGTCGTCCCGGGCGGACTCCCGCTGCCCGGGGGCGGCAGCAGCGCAGGTCAGGACGTGGCCGTCGTCGTCGACCCGCAGGCCCATACGGCGGTCGCCAGCATCCGCGGTGACCTCGACCCGCTCCTGCTCGACGGACAACCCAAGGGCGCGGTCCCGCCGCCCGGACCGGATGGCTGGACGCTGCAGCAGATGAGCACCAACCGGCCGTTCGACCTCGACGGCAAGCAGCTGCCGGCGGAGTACCTCCCGGTCGGCAACCTACGCGAAGGGGTCTGGGACCCGACATCGCCGCTGGCGGACTCCCGGTCCACCTGGCACCTCGACGGCCGGGTGCTCTCCTTGCGGCTGCCGTGGTCGATGCTCGCGATGGGTGACCCGAGCAGTCGCACCGCGGTGCAGCCGGTGGGCGGCCTGGCCAAGGCGGTGCCGGTCGGGGCGATCACCTTGCTCGTGGACGCCGACCGCGGTGGTTCGGCCAGCGGCTCGGTGCGCTGGGAGACGTGGCAGCGGGCCACCTTCTCCGAACGGCAGAAACCCGGTGTCCAGCCGCTCGTCGACGCCTGGGCGTCGCTCAGCCGGCCGGTCCGGTGACCCGGCCGCCCACCCGGCAGGACCGACCCCGCATGAGCGCGATCAGCTGACCCTGGTCGTCACGGATCTCCACGTCGTACGTGCCGAGCAGCCGTCCCTGGTGCACCCGGACCGCCCGGGCGGTCAGGTGGGCACCCAGTGGCGCCGGGCGGATGAACTCGGTGGAGGCCTGCGCGATGACGGTCGTGTCGTCGCTGCCGTTGCAGGCGTGGCCGAATGCGGTGTCGGCCAGGCTGAACAAGATGCCGCCATGGCAGTTGCCCTGCGAGTTGGCCATGTCCGGCCGAACCACCATCGTCATGACGGCCTGGCCGTCACAGATGTCCCCGACCTCGATGCCCAGCAGCTGGGCAGCCCGGTCGGCCGCGCTCATCACCGCGCTGACCGCTCGCGCCGTCTCGTCCCGCTGCGCCGCTGTCGATTCGCTCACGCACGCACCCTACGAGCGCACGACGTGCGGCATCAGGGCGTCCGGCGGGATCTGGCCGAAGCGCCCGGACTGGAAGTCCTCGACGGCCTGGGCGAGCTCCTCCCGGGTGTTCATGACGAACGGGCCGTACTGCGCGACCGGTTCGCGGATCGGCTCGCCGCCAAGGATGACCAGCTCCAGGCCCGGGTGCCGGTTGTCCTGGCTGTCGTCGGCCTGCACGGTGATGCGGTCACCGGCGCCGAGCACGGCGAGCTGACCGGTCTGCAGCGAGCGCCCCTCGGCCCCGACCCGGCCGCGGCCGGACAGCACGTAGACGAGGGCGTTGAAGCGCGGCTCCCACGGCAGGGACAGCTGCGCACCGGGTGTGACCGAGGCGTGCACGAGCGAGATCGGGGTGCGGGTCGAGCCCGGCCCGCGGTGCCCGGCGACGTCGCCGGCGATGACCCGGATGAGCGCGCCGCCGTCGGCCGAGGCCAACAGCAGGACCTCGCTGCCCTCCAGGTTCTGGTACGCCGGGGCCGTCATCTTGTCCTTGCCCGGCAGGTTGACCCACAGCTGGAAGCCGTGGAACGTGCCGCCACTGACGACCAGCTCGGCCGGTGGGGTCTCGATGTGCAGGATGCCACCGCCGGCGGTCATCCACTGGGTCGCCCCGTCGGTGATCATGCCGCCGCCGCCGTGGCTGTCCTGGTGCTGGAACGCGCCGTCGATGATGTAGGTGACGGTCTCGAAGCCGCGGTGCGGGTGCCAACTGGTGCCCTTGGGCTCGCCTGGTGCGTACTCCACCTCGCCCATCTGGTCCATCATGATGAACGGGTCGAGCACGCCGGCAGCGACGCCCGCGAAGGCCCGCCGGACCGGGAATCCCTCGCCCTCATGACCCTGCGGCGCCGTGGTCACGGACCGCACCGGACGCTCCACGTCGCCGAGCGCGGCAGCGGGGACCCGGTCGAGGGTGAGGGTGTCGGCGGTGACAGCGGGCATGGCGGGCTCCAGAGCGAAGTAGTGGTTGCTGACGCAACTATCTTGCCCAACTGGTTCGTTGTCCACAACCTTCCCACCGTTCGTGTCACCCTGGCGGCATGCTGCGCCGCCTCCCCCTCGCCGGGCTCGCCCTCTCCCTCGTCCTGCCGCTGACCGCCGTCGCCGCCCCCGCGCACGCGGCCGTCCCGACGCCGACCAAGGTCCTCACCATCGTGGAGGAGAACCACACCGAGGGCTCCGCGCTGCGCGGCATGCCGTGGCTGGCCTCGATGGCCCGCACCTACGGCTACGCCAACTCCTGGAAGGCGGTGACCCACCCGTCGCTGCCGAACTACCTGGCGCTTGCCGGCGGCTCGTCGTACGCCGTGACGAACGACGCCGGTCCGGCCGCGCACCCGATCGGGGGCCCGAGCGTGTTCGGGCAGGCGCTCTCGCACGGCAAGACCGCGAAGACCTACGCCGAGGGGATGTCGGGCAACTGCGGCGCGAGCGGTTCCAGCCGGTACGCCGTGAAGCACAACCCGTGGGCCTATTTCGCGAGCGGGGCGGAGCGGCCCAACTGCCGCCGGTTTGATGTCCCGGCCGGCACGACGACCGCAGGCAACCTGCGGCACGACATCGACGCCGGCACGCTGCCGACCGTCGGCCTGCTCGTGCCGGACCTGTGCCACGACGCGCACGACTGCTCGCTCGGCACCGCCGACAGCTGGCTCAGAAGTTGGCTGGCGGTCGTCATGCGCGGGCCCGACTACCGCGCGGGCCGGCTCGCGATCGTGGTGACGTTCGATGAGGACGACACGTCCGGGCCCAACACTGTGCTGACGGTCGTGATCTCGCCGCGCACCGCACATGTCGTGAGTTCGGCGGCGTTCTCGCACTACTCGTGGACGCGCTACGCCGCCGAGCTGTCCGGCACGACCCCCCTGCGCGCGGCCGCGACGGCCCGGTCGATCCGGAGCACCTTCCACATCTAGGGGATGCTTGCCGCTCCCGACCGAGGAGCCCACCTGTGGACGCGCCCGTCCTGCGCTCGACCTGTGACCCCGGCAGTGCGTCGTTCGCCCGCAACGCCGCCACCGCCGGGGCGCTGGTCGAGCAGCTGCGCAGCACCCTTGCCACCGCGGCGCTCGGCGGCCCTGAGCGCTCGCGCGAACGCCACGTCGCACGGGGCAAGTTGCTGCCACGGGAACGCGTCGATGCGCTGCTCGACCGTGGCAGCGCGTTCCTGGAGCTGAGTCCGCTTGCAGCGCACGGCATGTACGACGGGGAGGCTCCCGGGGCCGGCATCATCACCGGCATCGGGCGGGTGGCCGGCCGCGAGTGCGTGGTCGTCGCCAACGACGCCACCGTCAAGGGCGGCACTTACTACCCGATGACGGTCAAGAAGCACCTGCGCGCGCAAGAGGTTGCCCTGCAGAACCGGCTGCCCTGCCTCTATCTCGTCGATTCGGGCGGCGCGTTCCTGCCTAAGCAGGACGAGGTCTTCCCCGACCGTGAGCACTTCGGCCGGATCTTCTACAACCAGGCGACGATGAGCGCCCAGGGGATCGCCCAGATCGCGGCCGTGCTGGGCTCCTGCACGGCCGGCGGTGCCTACGTCCCGGCGATGAGCGACGAGGCCGTCATCGTGCGCGACCAGGGCACGATCTTTCTCGGCGGCCCGCCGCTGGTGCAGGCGGCGACCGGTGAGGTCGTCACCGCCGAGGACCTCGGTGGCGGGCTGCTGCACAGCCGGACCTCCGGCGTCACCGACCACCTCGCCGACGACGACGCGCACGCCCTGCGCATCGTCCGCGCCATCGTCGGCACCCTCGCTCCGCGCGCCCCGCGGCCCTGGTCGGTCGAACCGAGCGAGGAACCGGCGCTCGACCCCGCAGAGCTGTACGGCGTCGTGCCGGCCGACCCCAGGACGCCGTACGACGTGCACGAGGTCATCGGTCGGCTCGTCGACGGCAGCCGGTTCCACGAATTCAAGGCGGAGTACGGCGCGACGCTGGTCTGCGGATTTGCCCGGATCCAGGGGCATCCGGTCGGCATCGTCGCCAACAACGGCGTGCTGTTCAGCGAGTCGGCGCTGAAGGGCGCGCACTTCGTCGAGGTGTGCGACCAGCGGCAGGTGCCGCTGCTGTTCCTGCAGAACATCACCGGGTTCATGGTCGGCCGCGAGTACGAAGCCGGCGGCATCGCCAAGCACGGCGCAAAGATGGTCACCGCGGTGGCCTGCGCGCGGGTGCCGAAACTGACCGTGGTGATCGGCGGCTCGTTCGGCGCCGGCAACTACTCGATGTGCGGGCGGGCCTATTCGCCGCGGCTGCTGTGGATGTGGCCGGGCGCGCGGATCTCGGTGATGGGCGGCGACCAGGCCGCCGCGGTTCTCGCGGCCGTCGCCAAGGAGGGGACCGATACGGGCGCGTTGCAGGAGCAGGTCCGACAGCAGTACGAGGACCAGGGCAATCCCTACTACTCGACCGCGCGGCTCTGGGACGACGGCGTCATCGATCCGCAGGACACCCGCACCGTGCTGGGCCTGGCGCTGTCGGCGGCCGCGAACGCGCCGTTGGAACCGGTCCGGTACGGCGTCTTCCGGATGTGAACCTGC
>JAYSQK010000273.1:0-4304 GCA_043721555.1 Frankiales bacterium | reverse complement strand
GTTCTGGATGACGTTGCCGACCCCGGCCTTGCCGGCCGCGTTCGTCGTCGCGGCGTCGAGGAGCGGCTTGTCCACCTCGAAGCTGTGGCTGTCGCCGTTGACGAGCACGACCGGACCGGCGAAGGCGGTGACCTGGCGGACCAGCTCGTCCTTGGTGTCCTTGAAGTGCGTCTGGACGGCGCTGGGGTCCCACATGTCGGCCTGGATCGAGAGCAGCACCCCCTTGCTGCCACTGGCCTTGGCAGCCGCGAAGGAGTCCTTGAGCCACTGCAGGTTGGCAGCGTTGCGCGCGGTGTACTCGGCCTGCGCCTGCGCGATCGGGCCGTCCTTCTTGGTGTTCGTCGCGTCGATGAAGTTGTTGTCCGACCCCGTCACGTTGAGGCCGACGTAGGTGACCGGGCCTTTGCGCCAGCGGACGTTCTCCGGGTAGGCGGCGCTCTGCCGGACCAGCGTCATGGTGTGCTGACCGAGGCTCTGGTCGGTGGGGAACGAGAGCCGGCGCAGGTAGTCCAGGCGGTCCACCGAGTCGCTCCTGTTGCTCAGGCTGGAGCGGTCGCAGTCGGTCCATTCGTTGTCGCCGGGCAGGTAGACGACCGGCCGGACGAACTGCGCGAACAGGTCGAGGGCGTAGGCGTAGACGTCCTGGCCCTGCGCGAAGCCCGTGAGCCCCGCGTACGGCGCGGTGCTGACGGCCCCCTCGGGCGTGGCGGTCGCCGTCGCCGGATGCGCATCGGCGAAGCAGGACTCGCTGCCGTTCTTGGTGTCGCCGTCGAAGATGCTGAAGGCGAGCTCGTGGCGGTTGAGGTCGGCCAGCACGTTCGGGTAGAGGCGGCGCCCGTAGTCGGCGTACGGCATGTCGCCGACAAGGCCGATCTCATATGCCTTCTCGTGCGCTTTAGCCTTGCCGTGGTCGTCGTCGGCGACAGCGCGGCCGGTGAGCGTGACGCCGGCTGCCAGCGTGGTGGCGGCCGTGAGCAGGGCGGTGGTCATCCTGGTGGTGTTGCGCATGGGCACTCCCGGGTCGATCCGGCGTGAACCACGCGAGTGTCCGGGCGTCGGGTGGCCGGCAGGTGTCGGCCAGGTGGAGCCGGGGTGGCTAGTGTGCGCCGATGCCGTCCGGCCCCGGCTCGACCAGCTCCACCAGCACGCCACCGGAGCTCTTGGGATGGATGAAGTTCACCCGCGAGCCGGCCGTGCCCGACTTCGGCTCGTCGTACAGCAGCCGCATGCCCGTGCTGCGCAGGTGCGCACTCACCTCGTCGAGATCGTCGACACGGTAGGCCATCTGCTGGATACCGGGGCCGTTCTTGGCCAGGAACCGGCCGATGGTCGTGTCGGGTGAGAGGGGGCTGAGCAGCTGGAGGTAGGAGCCCGAGTCGCCGACCTCGAGCATCGCCTCGCGGACGCCCTGCTCGGCGTTGACCTCGATGTGCACGCAGCGCATCCCGAAGCTCGTCTCGTACATCGCGATCGCGGCGTCCAGGTCGGCGACGGCGATGCCGACGTGGTCGATGTGGGTGACCTTCACGGGGCTCCTCGGGGCAGTGATGGACGCGGCTCGTATCGTTGCAGCACCGCACATCCGTCTCTGGAGGAACCCCGTGGCCAGCCGAGAGAACCCGTCCGTCATCGTCGCCGGAGCGCGCACGCCCATCGGCAAGCTGTCCGGCGCGCTCAAGGATTTCAGTGCGATGGACCTCGGCGGCTTCGCCATCGCGGCGGCGCTCGAGCGAGCGGGGGTGCCGGCCGACCAGGTCGACTACGTGATCATGGGCCACGTGCTGCAGGCCGGGCAGGGCCAGATGACCGCCCGCCAGGCCGCGGTCAAGGGCGGCATCTCGATGAGCGTCCCGTCGCTGACCATCAACAAGGTCTGCCTGTCCGGGCTCGACGCGATCGCGCTGGCCGACCAGCTGATCCGCGCCGGTGAGGTCGAGGTCGTCGTCGCCGGCGGCATGGAGTCGATGACCAACGCGCCGTACCTGCTGCCGAAGGCCCGGCAGGGCTACCGCTACGGCAATGCCGAGCTGGTCGACGCCACCTTCCACGACGGGCTGTTCGACGCCTTCGACCGGGTCCCGATGGGCGAGGGCACCGAGCGGCACCAGGCCAACTTCGCGCCGATGACCCGCGAGGAGCAGGACGAGTTCGCGGCCCGCAGCCACGAGCTGGCTGCCGCGGCCATCAAGGATGGGCGCTTCGCCGACGAGATCGTCCCGGTCACGATCCCGCAGCGCCGGGGCGAGCCGATCGTCGTCAGCGAGGACGAGGGCGTCCGCCCCGGTACGACGCCCGAGTCGCTCGCCAAGCTCAAGCCGGCCTTCACCAAGGACGGCTCGATCAGCGCCGGTAACGCCTCCCAGATCTCCGACGGGGCAGCGGCTGTCGTGGTGATGAGCAAGGCGAAGGCCGAGTCGCTGGGACTGCGCTGGCTGGCCGAGATCGGTGCTCACGGCATCGTGGCCGGTCCGGACAACTCGCTGCAGGAGCAGCCCGCCAACGCCATCAACAAGGCGCTCTCGCGTGAGGGCCTCACGGTCGGCGACGTCGACCTGTTCGAGCTCAACGAGGCCTTCGCGGCCGTCGGGATCGCCTCGACGCGCGCGCTCGGCGTCGACCCGGACCGGGTCAACGTCAACGGCGGCGCCATCGCCCTGGGTCACCCGATCGGCGCCTCCGGAGCCCGGGTCGTGCTGCACCTGGCGCATGAGCTCAAGCGCCGTGGCGGCGGCATCGGCGCGGCCGCGCTGTGCGGCGGCGGCGGACAGGGCGACGCGCTCATCCTGCACGTCCCGGCTTGAGGTCGGGCCGGCCGCTCGACGTCCCCGACCTCGTCGCCCGCGCCGAGGCGGGTGAGGCGCGGGCCGTCGCGCGGCTGATCAGCCTGGTCGAGGACGCCTCACCTGCCCTGCGCGAGGTGATGGCGCTGCTCGCGCCGCGGGCCGGCCACGCCCGGGTGGTGGGCCTGACGGGCTCACCCGGCGTGGGCAAGTCGACCTCCACGAACGCCCTCGTCGCGGCGTACCGCCGGCGGGGGATGAAGGTCGGGGTGCTCGCGGTCGACCCGAGCTCGCCGTTCTCGGGCGGGGCGCTGCTCGGCGACCGGGTGCGGATGCAGGACCACGCGACCGACGACGGCGTCTTCATCCGCTCGATGGCCTCCCGGGGGCATCTTGGCGGGTTGTCCTGGTCAACTCCCCAAGCCCTGCGGGTGCTCTCGGCGGCCGGCTGCGACGTCGTGCTGGTCGAGACCGTCGGCGTCGGGCAGGCCGAGGTCGAGATCGCCTCGCTCGCCGACACCACGCTGGTGCTGCTCGCGCCGGGCATGGGTGACGGGATCCAAGCCGCCAAGGCCGGCATCTTGGAGGTGGCCGACGTCTTCGTGGTCAACAAGGCCGATCGGGACGGGGCCGACACGGTGGTGCGCGACCTGCGCTACATGCTCTCGCTCGGCGACCGCCGCACCGACGACGGCTGGCGGGTGCCGATCGTCAAGACGATCGCGGCCAAGGGCGAGGGCGCCGACGAGGTCGTCGAGGCGATCGAGCGGCACGGCGAGTGGCTCGCCGGCAACGGCCAGCTGGCCCGGCGGCGGGCCAAACGGGCCGCCGACGAGGTCGAGGCGATCGCGCTCACCGTCCTGCGGGCCAGGATCGGCGACCTGCGCGGCGGTGACGCCCTCGACCTGCTCGCCGGCCGGGTGGTCGCCGGTCAGCTCGACCCCTACACCGCGGCCGACGAGCTGGTGGCCGCGCTGACCTGACTCAGCCGGTGCCGGCCTGGACGGGCCCGTGCGAACGGCCCCCGCGAGACAGCGCGGCGGACTCCACCTCGAGCAGGGATTCGGACTCCCGCTCGGCGTCGAAGGCGGCCCGGCCGCCCCGTACGCCGAACAGCCGCTTGGTGAGCACCAGGTAGGCGACGGCCGCGACGTTGAGCAGGAACGCCCCGGTCTTCAGCGGGGTGACCCGGTGCAGCAGTTCGTAGACCTCGTACGGCAGGAAGATCGAGGTGCCCACGGCCGCGACGTATTCACCCCAGCGCTTGAGCAGGAACAGCCCCACTGCCTCCAGGAGTTCGAGCGCCCCGTAGGCGACCAGGCCGATGGCGACCAACGACAGGGTGTGTGAGCCGGACGACAGCAGATGCCGGATCCGCTCGATGGTCGGGCTGGTGTCGAGGTCGATGTGCAGCACCCGGCCGAGTGGTCGGGCCGCCGGCACCGCCTGCTCGAAGGTCGCCTGCAGGGAGGCCTTGGAGTCCCGGAACCGCAGCACGGCGTAGGACAGGCCCAGCAGCAGCAG
>JAYSQK010000272.1:0-2077 GCA_043721555.1 Frankiales bacterium | reverse complement strand
ACTGGGCGCCAGGCGTCCTGCGGTGCCTCGGTGTTGGTGTAGGCGTACATCTCGTCCTTGTCCTCGCGGGCCCAGAGGACCTGCCCGTTCGGCAGTGGCAGCAGCCGACCCTGGTACGTCGGGCAATCGGCGTTGGGTGCGTCACTGACCCGGGCCAGGGCGGTCCCGTCGAACTCGAAAAAGCGCGACGGAGCAAGGAAGTTGCCGGACGAGCCGTCCACCGGACCGGCCGTGAACAACACCTTGCCGCCCGGCATGAGCGCACCCGGGCCGTCCTTGCTGCCCAGCGGATTGGCGTCGCCGGGCTGCATCGGGATGGTCGGCCCGGCTGACCAGCTACCGGCGTCGGTCGAGGTCGCGCCCGAGCTGTAGAGCGCGGTGCGTCCGGCATTGGCGCCGACGAAGAAGGCGCGGCCGTCGGGCAACAGGATGCCGGGGCCGATCTCGGCCGAGGCGTTCTCGATGATGTTTGCCGGTAACGTGCCCGCTGAGACCCACGCATTGCTTGCCACGTCGTACTTCTCGGCGTTTCCGCTGGCGTCGGTCTGCACGGTGACGACGGTCGAGTCAGGCATCAGCACCCACGACTCCTCCGACGAGCGGGTGCCCTTGGCCGGGCCAGCCGTCCAGGTGTCCGGCCCCGGCGTGAAGATGAAGACGTTGGTATTGTCGATCTCGCCGACTAGCACCCGCCCGTCGGGGAGCACCGTGATCGGCGGGTCGCCGAGCTGCGTCGCTCCGGGCGGCGAGGCCAGGACGGTCCAGCTGTCGGTCGACGGGTCGTAGATCTCGACGCCGATCGACTCGTCCTGGGTCTGGCTGCCGCTGGTGTCGGTGTACTCGCCACCGGCGACCAGGAAGCGGCCGTCGGCCAGGACCGCCGAGGCGAAGTACTTGCGCGCAATGGTGCTGTCAGCCAGCCGGGTCCAGCTGCCGCCGTAGCCGCCGCTCGCGTCGGCCTCGAGCTTCCACCACCGGTGTGTCCCGTAACCGCCGGCGTTCTCGTTGAGCAGGATCGCGCCGTCGGTGAGCAGGAACACGGGCCCGGCATTGCCGGAGCAGACGACGTGAGTGATCCACTGCCAGCCCAGGCAGACCCATTTGGCGAGCCAGTACGCCGCCTGGCAGACCCACTTGGCGACCCAGTACCACGCCTGGCAGACCCAGTTGGCCACCCAGTACCACGCCTGGCAGACCCAGTCGGCGATCCAGTACCAGCCCTGGCAGACCCAGTTCGAGACCCAGTAGAAGGCGTCGCACAGCCAAGAACAGGGCCACCAGTCGCAGCATTCGTTGTGGCCCCGGTCGGCCCAGGAGCTGCAGGCGCTCCGGCCCCGGTCGGCCCAGGACGAGCACTCGTTGCGGCCCCGGTCGGCCCACGAGGAGCAGGCAGCGCTGCCCTTGTCGGCCCATGAGGTGCAGATACTCGTGCCGCGGTCCGCCCAGTCGCGGCAGACGGCGTACGCGATCGTCCGTTTGGACGAGCAGATCGAAGCGATAGATGACCAGGTACCAGGCATTGTCGTCACACCTCCAGTGGGTTCGTGCGGTTGGGGTCGAGCAGGGCATCGATGGCGCGCCGGAACTCACGACGTGAGCGGGTCAGCCCGTAGGCCTTGCCGGCGCCGGCACCGACGAGCGCGCCGATCAGCGCCAACGGGCTCAGGGCGAGCAGCCGCAGCGACGGCCCGCCGGTCAGGACGGCGAGCCCGGCCAGCGAGAGACCGCCGGCCGCCGCCATGGCACGGGCGCCGGCGCTGCAACCGCACTCGTCGAGCAACTCGGTCAGGTGGGTGGCCGTTGCCTCGGCTTCGGCGGGCGCCAGCTGCTCGAGCTCGAGCCGCACCTGCTGATGGCGCAATCCATGCCGCCGGTCCCGGGCCGCGATCAGGTCCGCGGTCGTGCGCAGCGTCACCGTCTGCGGTGCTGGCCGGACCAGGGCGGGCGTCGATGCGGTCATGCGTGCCTCCTCGGGATGGTTGACGATGCAGACGTCAACGCCCGGACCGTGATACGCCCGGCGGGTGGAGTTGGTGGCGCGCGCTGACCTGCGCCGGTGTGCGCAAAGATCATGTAG
>JAYSQK010000271.1:0-3533 GCA_043721555.1 Frankiales bacterium | reverse complement strand
GGCCAGCCGGCGCCGACGCTGTCCGGCGGCGAGGCGCAGCGGGTCAAGCTGGCGAGCGAGTTGCAGAAGCGGCAGACCGGCCGGACCATCTACGTCCTGGACGAGCCGACGACCGGGCTGCACTTCGAAGACATCCGAAAGCTGCTCGTCGTCCTCGGGCGGCTCGTCGACCAGGGCAACTCGGTGATCGTCATCGAGCACAACCTGGACGTCATCAAGACGGCGGACTGGGTGATCGACATGGGTCCCGAGGGCGGGTCCGGTGGCGGCACGGTGGTCGCCCAGGGCACCCCCGAGGCGGTGGCCCGGGTTGCCGGGTCGCACACCGGCCGGTTCCTCGGCAACGTGCTCGTCGGCCGCGGCGCCGTCGCTGTCGCGCCGGCCAAGACCAGGGCGAAGGCGGCGGCGAACGGCCGGACCGCCGCAGCGGCGGTGAAACCCCGACCGTCCCGGGTCAAGGCCAGCACCGCCGGCTGACGGGGGCAACCTGGAGACCCGCTCGCGCGTCTGTGTTGATGTCGCCCCTGACCCGGGGTGCACGCCGGTACCGTGGGCCGCACGCGAGCCCACCTTCGGAAAGGCACGGCATGTCTGGATCGTCCCTGCTCAGCCGCCCCCGCGCGCTCGTGCTGACGGGCGCGGTCCTGACGGCCCTCGTCCTCCCGATTCTGCCGGCGGCGGCCGCCCCCACGATCGCGGCGGTCGCGCCGGCCGCCGTCACCGGTCTCACCGGCACCGTCGGCGACCACGTCGTCGACCTGACCTGGACCGGCGGCGGCACCGCGGGCGCGCTCGTCCGCGAGGTCACCGGCGCGGCCGCCCCAGTCACGCCGAGCTCCGGCCGCGAGATCGCCACCAAGGCCCAAAGCCCGGCCCACGACGGGGCCTTTGCAAATACGGCCGGCGCGACGTACGCGGTCTGGGCCCTCGACGCCGACGGCGCGACGAGCGACCAGGCGGCGACCGTGACGGTCGCCCCGGTCGCGCCGGTGGCAACCCTGCTGCCGGCCAGCGCATCCGCGGGCCGGGTCGCCTACGGCAGCCGGCTCGTGGTCACCGGCCGGCTCAGCCGCGGCGCAGCGCACACGCCGGTGGCCAAGGCGCCGGTCGACGTCTACGTCCGGCCGGGTGGCAGCGCGACCGCCAGCCGCGTCGCGCAGGTGCTGAGCGGCGCTGACGGGTCGGTGGCCTACGCCGTCGTCCCGCGGGGCAGTGCGGCCTACCAGCTCCGCTACCGCGGCGACGCGTTCTCCGCACCCGCCGCCAGCGGGCCGTCTTCGGTGGCGGTCCAGCCGCGCATCTCGGCCGGCCTGTTCCCGGCCGCGATCGTGCGCGGCCAGACCACCCACCTGCGGGGCACCCTGGTGCCCAACTACGGCGGCGTACGGGCGCAGATCCAGCGCCGCGCCGCGAACGGCAGCTGGCGGGCCATCTCCACGGTCGGGGTGTCGGGTTCGGGCAACTACGACACGACCTTCACCCCGGGCGTCGGGCGCTACCTCCTGCGGGTCGTCCTGCCCGGTACGGCCGGCTATCTGTCGGCCTCGTCCGGGACGGTCACCCTCGCGGTCGGGCAGCGTCAGCTCGGGTCCGGCAGCCAGGGCGGCGACGTCATCGTGCTCGAGCGCCGGCTCGCCGGGCTGCACTACGACGTGGGGCGACAGGACGGCGTCTTCGACTACGACCTCCAGCACGCGGTGATCGCTTTCCAGAAGGTCGAGCGGCTCTCCCGCACCGGCATCTGGGGCAACGCCGAGCAGGCGCGTATCGACCGGCCGACCATCTTCCGGCTGCGCTTCCCCACGGCCGGCCGGGCCTTCGAGGTCGACATCACCCGGCAGGTGCTCATCATGTCGACTGATGGTGTGGTGCAGCGGATCCTGGACGTGTCCACCGGCAGCAACAACCTGTACACCGTGGACGGGGTGACCGATCGCGCGACGACTCCGCGCGGGCACTTCAGGATCCTCAGCAAGATCGACGGGATCCAGAACGGCCGCCTGGGTGAGCTGTACCGGCCGTCGTACTTCTTCCAGGGCTGGGCGATCCACGGCAACGGCAGCGTCCCGACCTACCCGGCGAGCCACGGTTGCGTGCGCATCACCAACCCGGCCGCCGACCGGTTGTTCGCCCTGCTCACCATCGGCAGCCCGGTTTCGCTGTACGACGAGTAGCTGGGCTCAGTCGAGCATGAGCCGGTCGAGCAGTCGGTCCAGCGCTTCCTGGCTGCGCTCGGTGCCTGAGGGGACGGCCAGCTCGGTGCGATCGAGGAACGCCCTGACCGTGGCCCGCGGGACGGAGACGCAGGCGGGTCGGCCGTAGCGTTCGAGTTCGAGCCAGACCCGGTCCCGGGCCTCATCCGGCCGGATTCGCACGGTTCCGTCGCCGGTGGCTTCCTCGAGCCCGTACCGCAGGAAGTCGCGCAGGACCACCCACTCACCCCGGGGCAACGCCGGGTGCTCCGGCTGCGCGGTCAGCAGCAACTCGACCGCCAGCGCGTCGCCGGCCGACCAGCGCAGCCGCAGCACGGTCAGCCGGCCCGGGCCGGTGTGCGCCATGTCGTCGATGACCACGGCGACCTCGATCGGGTCGCCGGTCGCCGGCGCATCAGCGTCGTCCGGTTGCACAGGACCTCCGAGATGTGGCTCACCTGGTGGGTCCGAGAGTGACACCAGCCGACGTCCCGGCGCCAATCGATCGACCGGCCCGTGGTCGCGGCGCACGTAGGCTCAGGGGGTGGCAGACCCGTCGTCCTACCGTCCGGCGGCAGGGACGATCCCGCTCGCACCCGGGGTCTACCGCTTCCGGGACGACCGGGGCCGGGTGGTCTACGTCGGCAAGGCCAAGAGCCTGCGCAGCCGGCTGTCGTCGTACTTTCAGGAGGTCGGCAACCTCCATCCCCGCACCCGGCAGATGGTCACCACCGCGTCGTCGGTGGAGTGGACCGTCGTCGCGACCGAGGTCGAGGCGCTGCAACTCGAATACTCCTGGATCAAGGAGTTCGATCCCCGCTTCAACGTGAAATACCGCGACGACAAGAGCTACCCGTCGCTTGCGGTGACGCTGCACGAGGACGTGCCGCGGCTGCAGGTGATGCGCGGACCGAAGAAGAAGGGGGTCCGCTACTTCGGTCCGTACGCCCACGCCTGGGCGATCCGGGAGACCCTGGACCTGCTGCTGCGGGTGTTCCCCGCCCGCACCTGCAGCAAGGGCGTGTTCGTCCGGGCCGGACAGGTGGGCCGGCCGTGCCTGCTCGGCTACATCGGCAAGTGCTCCGCCCCCTGCGTCGGCCGGGTGAGCGTCGAGGAGCACCGCCGGATCGTCGACGACTTCTGCGATTTCATGGCCGGCGACAGCAGCCGATTCGTCCGTCGCCTGGAGCGCGAGATGGCGGCGGCCGCGGCGGGGATGGAGTACGAGCGGGCCGCGCGACTGCGGGACGACATCGGCGCCCTGACCCGGGCCATGGAGAAGCAGACGGTGGTGTTCGGCGACGGGACGGACGCCGATGTGATCGCGATCGCCGAGGATCA
>JAYSQK010000270.1:0-3495 GCA_043721555.1 Frankiales bacterium | reverse complement strand
TCGAGCGCCCTCGACACCTCGGTGGGGATCGCCGCGGGGGTGGCGCTGGCCGCCGCGCTGCCCGAGTTGCCCTACGCCTGCGGGCTCGCGACCACCGCGCTGATGGCCGGAGACGTCGTACACCCGTCGTTGGACGGTCATGGCGGGTCGATCGCGGCAGGTGCGGTCGCCGCTGATCCCGCGTTGCTGGCGACCTACGCCGCGTCCGAGGAGCGGCGGGCGTGGTGGCTGGCCCGGCTGGAGCGGTGCGAGAAGCTGCTCACAGCAAGGTGAGTACGGCCTCGGCGTAGGCACACTCGGCATCGGCATGGCTGAAGCGTTGTTCGCCGACGACGACGATGAAGCCGTCGACGGAGCGCTCGAGCCGGTCGAAGTGCTCGCCGAGCCGGTCGCGCAACTGCCCCTCCGACGGCAGCCACAGCACCTCGCCGATGCGCACGCTGTCGAGCGACCACTCGACCGTGCCGTTGAAGCCGACGACCCGGCCATAAGGCATGTCGTGCAGCTCGACCGTCAGGTCGGACAGGACGAAGACCTCGTCGTCCATGCCGCGGTCGGGCACGACGAAGCGGTCGCCGCGGGCCGGCGCCCAGGGCAGGCCGGCGGCCCGCAGCCGCTTGGCGAGATGAACACTCAGCACGTCGCCATCCTGGCGCGCCATTGCCTCGGGGGTGCGACAGGATCGCCGGTGTGAACCCGTCGACCGCGCTGGCTCGCGTCCTGATCGACGAGTTGGTCCGCGGCGGGGTCACCGAGGCGGTGCTGTCGCCCGGATCGCGGTCGGCCCCGCTCGCGTTCGCGCTGCACGATGCGGACCGGGCCGGGCGGCTGCGATTGCACGTCCGGATCGACGAGCGGTCCGCGGCCTTCCTCGCGCTCGGGCTGGCCAAGGCCTCGGGCCGCCCGGTGCCCGTCGTCACCACCTCCGGGACGGCGACGGCCAACCTGCACCCGGCCGTGCTCGAGGCGTCGTACGCGCACGTCCCGCTGCTGCTGCTCACCGCCGACCGACCGCCCGAGCTGCGCGGCACCGGCGCCAACCAGACCGTCGACCAGCTCAAGCTGTACGGCGACGCGGTGCGGCTGTTCGTCGAGGTCGGCGCGCCGGACGACCGGGCCGGGCAGGACGCCTCCTGGCGGGCGATGGCCTGCCGGGCGCTCGCGGCCGCGGAAGGGTTCGGCGGCGATCGGGGTCCGGTCCATCTCAACCTGGCGTTCCGCGAGCCGCTGGTGCCGGACCTCGACCTCCCGGATGGGGACCTCGGTGGCCGCCCGGGCGGGTTGCCCTGGACGGCCCGGGTCACCGCCCCGCCGGTCACCGTCGTGGACGACCTGCCGGCCCGCACCCTGGTCGTGCTCGGAGATGCGACCGCGGAGCTCACCGCCGCCGCGCTGCGGCTCGCCGAAGGGCGCGGTTGGCCGGTGGTCGCCGAACCGTCGGCCGGTGCCGGCGCCGGCTCCACCCTGGTCGCAGCCGCCGAGTTGGTGCTGGGCATCGATGATTTCGTGGCGGTCCACCGGCCGGACCGGGTCCTGGTCGTCGGCCGCCCGACGCTGAGCCGGGCTGTCGGTCGGCTGGTGGCGGGCAGCCCGTGCGACGTGGTCGCGGTCGGCGGCACCTGGTCGGACCCGGCCCGGCAGGCCGACCGCGTGCTGCCCGGCGTACCGGTACCCGGCGCCTGCGCCTCCGACCTGCCTGCCCCCGACGTGGCCTGGCTCGCCGGCTGGCAGGCCGCTGGGGTGGCTGCCCGCGCCGCCGTCGACGAGGTGCTCGACGCCCTGCCGGGCCTGCCGGAGCCGGTCGTCGCGGCCGAGGTGCTCGCCGCGGCGACCGGGCTGCTCGTGGTCGGCTCCTCCAAGCCGGTCCGCGACCTGTTCCTCGCCGGCGCGCGTCCGGGGATGCGGGTGCTGGCCAACCGGGGTGCGGCCGGCATCGATGGCACCGTGTCGACGGCGATCGGTGCGGCCCTGGCCGACGGTGGCCCCTCGGTAGCCCTGGTGGGGGATCTCACCTTCCTGCACGACTCCAACGGGCTGATCATCGGCCCGGGTGAGCCTCGGCCCGACCTCGTCATCGTGGTGGTCAACAACGACGGCGGGGCGATCTTCGGGCTGCTCGAGCAGGGCGCCCCCGGCTACGAGCAGGCGTTCGAGCGGGTCTTCGGAACCCCGCACGGGGTCGACCTGCAGGCCCTGTGCGCGGCCACCGGTACGGCGTACACGCTGGTGGCGACGCGCGAGGAGTTGCGGGCGTCGCTCGAGCCGGCGCCCGGGCTGCGGGTCGTCGAGGTCCTCAGCGACCGCCGCGCCGCCGTCGACCTGGACGGCGTCCTCAAGGCGACGGTCGCCGCAGCGCTGCACCCCTGACCCCAGCCCGCGTCCCCGCCGTCCGCGCCCCCCGCCCGCCCCCCAAGCTGGCCGATCTTGACGATCTGGTCGCCCCACCCGGCGTGTCGGCGACCATTTCGTCAAGATCGGCGCGGGTGGCCGGGATCGGCCGGGTCGGCCGGAGCGGCAAAGCAGGCCGGCCCCCCACCCCCCGCCGGCCGGGGTCTCCGCCCGCAGCCCCGCCGTACCGTCTTGTGTCGTGAATGGGAGCCACAAAAGAGGCCCGAAATCACGACACGAGACGGGAGGGGGCATCGCCGCCTCAGACCGGGCGGTGGCGCGAAGGGCAGTGGCGCGAAAGGTGGCGCGAAGGGCAGTGGCGCGAGGGGCAGAGACCGGGCCGGGGCAGCGGGCGGCAGGGCAGGGCGGCCGTCAGTCCTGCAGGGCGTCCCGCATCGGGACCAGCTTGGCGACGCTCTCGGCGAGCTCGCGGTGCGGTTCGGAGCCGGCCACGATGCCGCAGCCGGCGTACAGCCGGACCCGGCACGGGTCGGCCGGGTCGACCTGGCCGCACCGCAGCGCGATCCCCCACTCGCCGTCGCCGGCGGCGTCCAGCCAGCCGACGGGGCCGGCGTAGCGCCCGCGATCGAGCCCCTCGATCTCGGTGATCAGCGAGAACGCCACCTCGGTCGGGGTGCCGCAGACCGCGGCCGACGGGTGCAGCGAGGCAATCAGCCCGAGTGAGGTGGCTCCGTCCGAGACGGTCCCGGTGACGTCGCTGGCCAGGTGCATCACGTTGGGCAACTCGAGCACGAACGGCGCGGCCGGCACCTCGACCGTCGAGCAGTGCAGGGCGAGGGCATCGGCCACCGAGGCCACGCCGTACCCGTGTTCCTCGAGATCCTTGATCGACCGCGACAGCCCCTCGCCCTGACGGAGGTCCTTGTTGGGATCGCCGGTCCGCCGCAGGGTGCCGGCGAGCACCCGTGAGGTCGCGACGCCGTCGCGCAGCCGCACCAGCATCTCGGGGGTGGCGCCCAGCAGCCCGTCGACGGCAAAGGTCCAACAGCCGGGGTAGTCGCGGGCGAGCTTGCGCAGCGGCCAACGCAGATCCACCGGCGCATCGGTGGTGGCGACGAGATCGCGGGCCAGCACCACCTTGTCGAC
>JAYSQK010000269.1:0-3129 GCA_043721555.1 Frankiales bacterium | reverse complement strand
AGCTGGGCTACCTGGGCGACGACGAGGTGACGGCCGCCGGCGGGCAGCTGGCCCGGGTCTACAGCGAGGCGGATCTGCTCGTCGTGGAGAGCCTGCGGGCAGGCATCTGGGACCGCCTCGACGCCGCCGAGCTGGCCGGCGCCGTGTCGGCCCTGATCTACGAGCGGCGCCGCCCGGAGGACACCGCCGCCAACATCCCGGCCGGCGCGGTCAGCGCCGCCGTCCAGGAGATGACCCGGCTGTGGTCCCGACTCGGCCAGGTCGAGGCCGAGCACCACCTGGACTTCCTGCGCGAGCCCGACCCCGGCTTCGCGTGGGCGGCCTGGCGGTGGGCCGGTGGCGCACCCCTGGAGCAGGTGCTCGGCGACGACCCGGACCTGACCGCCGGCGACTTCGTCCGCTGGTGCAAGCAACTGCTCGACCTGCTCGGCCAGATCGCGCTCGTCGCGGCCGAGGGCTCCCCGGTACGCCGTACCGCCAGGGCAGCGGTCGCGGGGGTCCGCCGCGGCGTCGTCGCGTATTCCAGCGTCAGCTGAGCGGCGGCCCGGCTCCAAGCACCCGTGCCCAGCGCCGGGCGTTGCAAGATCGAGCCCGACCGACCGGGCGATCTGACTGTCTGCTGACCTCTCGGTCCCTACGCTGGGCAGGTGACGTCAGCGCCGACGACCGTGCCCGCCAAATCCACCGCGACCGCGAAGACCCGGCCGCAGCGACGGCCGTGGGTTCCCGCGACGGCCGCGCTGCTGTGCCTGTTTGCTGGCGGCCTGGATCTGGTGAGCGCCCTCACCCGGTCCGACCGGGGTCGGCTCCGGATGCTCACCGACGCAGTGCCGGGGGCGCTGACCAGAGCCAGCACCGCGGCCACGCTCGTCACCGGCGTCCTGCTGGTCCTGGTGGCCCGCGGCCTGCAGCGGCGCAAACAGCGGGCCTGGCGGATCACCGCGATCCTGCTGCTGAGCAGCGTCGCCTTCCACGTCCTGAAGGGCCTGGACTACGAGGAGGCCGTGGTCGCCGCGGTCCTGCTCATCGCCTTGGTGGTGTACCGGTCGGAGTTCTACGCCGAAGGTGATCCGCGGACCCGTTGGCGGGCGCTCGGCTCCTTCCTGGTGCTCTTCCTGACCAGCTACCTGCTCGGGCTCGCGCTGATCGGGCTGCGGTCGAGCTCGCTGGTCGAGCCGTTCCGGGTCAGCACCGCCTCGGCCGAGGTGGTGCTGGGCTTCGCCGGCGTGACCGGCCCGGTGGCCTTCCAGCCCACCCGTCGAGGTGAACACAGCGCCGACCTGGTCGGCGACTCGCTGTTCGCGCTGGGGCTGCTGACCGCTGTCTCGACGGCCTACCTGGTGCTCCGGCCGGCCGAGCCGATCGCCCGGCTGAGCCCCGAGGACGAGGCCCGGATGCGGGCGCTGCTCACCCGGCAGGGCGGCCGTGACTCGCTCGGCTACTTCGCCCTGCGGCGCGACAAGAGCGTGATCTGGTCACCGACCGGCAAGGCCTGCGTGGCCTACCGGGTGGTCTCCGGGGTGATGCTCGCGAGCGGCGACCCGCTCGGCGACCCGGAGGCCTGGCCTGGGGCCCTCGCGGCGTTTCTGGAGATGGCCGACCGGCACGCCTGGACCCCGGCGGTGATGGGCTGCAGCGAGCAGGCCGGCACCGCCTGGGCCCGGGCCGGCCTGTCGGCGCTCGAGATCGGCGACGAGGCCGTCGTCGACGTCGCCGACTTCAGCCTGGAGGGCCGGGCGATGCGCAACGTCCGGCAGGCCGTCGCCCGGGTCGAGCGGTCCGGCTACACCGTCGATGTACGCCGGGTCAGCGACATCGGCGAGCAGGAAGGCGCGGGCCTGCGGGCGCAGGCGCAGGCCTGGCGGGGCGCCGAGACCGAGCGTGGTTTCTCGATGGCGCTGGGCCGCTTCGGCGACCCGGCCGACCCGGACTGCGTCGCGGTCCTGGCGTTCCAGGACGGGGCACTGCGGGGCTTCCTGCACTTCGTGCCGTGGGGACCGGACGGGCTGTCGCTGGACCTGATGCGCCGCGACCGCGAGGCCGACAACGGGGTCAACGAATTGCTCATCGCCAAGGCGCTGCAGGCCGGACCGGCCCTTGGGGTCACCCGCTTCTCGCTCAACTTCGCGGTCTTCCGCTCCTCGCTCGAGCGCGGCGAGCGGCTCGGCGCCGGGCCGGTCCTACGGGCCTGGCGGGGCTTTTTGCTGTTCGCCTCACGGTGGTTCCAGATCGAGACGCTCTACCGGTTCAACGCGAAGTTCCGGCCGGTCTGGGAGCCCCGGTTCGTCTGCTACCCGACCGCGCGGGACCTGCCGCGGGTCGCCCTCGCGGCCCTTGAGGCCGAGGCGTTCCTCGTCTGGCCCCGGCCGTTCCGCCGCCGCGACTGACCGGGCACGGTCAGCCGCTGTACGCCACCTCGAGGGCCGCCAGAAACCGCTCCAGCGGGCTTTCCAGGCCCCACCGGTCCGACAGGGCCAGCAGCCGTGCCGGGTCGCGGGGCGTGCGCGGCAGCGCGTCGTCGTACCCGGGCAGGTCCAGGTCGCACACCACCCGGGTGACCGCGGGGCCGACCGCGAGGTAGTCACGGGCGGCCTCGAGCTTCGCGCGCGAGCCGGCCGGGAAGCCGTCCTGCGTCCCGTCGTCCAGCGCCGCAATGATCATCTCGATGGTGCCGAACCGGCTCACGAGCGCGGCCGCCGTCTTGTCGCCAATGCCCTTGACGCCGGGCAGTCCGTCGCTGGGATCGCCTCGCAGCACGGCGAAGTCGGCGTACGCCGTGCCGGGGATGCCGTATTTCGCCGCCACCGCCGCCTCGGCGTACGGCTTCATCTTCTCCACCGCGTAGAGCACCCGGACCGGCCGGTCGTCGCGGACGAGCTGCAGCAGATCCCGGTCACCGGTGACGATGTCGACCGCGCCGGGCTCCCGGGTGGCCAGCGTGCCGATCACGTCGTCGGCCTCGTAGCCCACGGCGCCGGCGACCGGCACCCCGAGCGCCGCCAAGACCTGTTCGATCACGTCCACCTGCGCGGCGAGCTCGGGCGGTTCGGCCTCGGCGCCCCCTTCCAAGGTCCGGTGCAGCTTGTACGACGGGACAGCGGCGACCCGGAACGCCGGCCGCCAGTCGAG
>JAYSQK010000268.1:0-3813 GCA_043721555.1 Frankiales bacterium | reverse complement strand
GCAGTCGTCACGCCGGCACGGTAGGCGGACGGGCCCGATCTCGCCTCTCCCGGCCGAGGTAAGGGTTCTCTCACCTGCATGGTCGTGATCTTTGGTGATGCAGGGGCATCTCCGGACGGACGCACCCCCGACCACGACAAAGGACCCTCATGACCCATCACCTCGCGGCCGTCGATTTCGGCGGTGCCGTCACCGACGGATTCCGGACCATCGCGACGTTCATCCCCAAGCTGATCGGCTTCCTGCTGATCCTGATCGTCGGCTACTTCATCGCAAAGATCATCTCGAAGATCGTCGGAAAGCTGCTCGATCGGGTCGGCTTCGACGGCGTGGTCGAGCGCGGTGGCATCAAGCGGGCGCTGGCCAAGAGCAAGATGGACGCCAGCGACATCGTCGCCAAGATCGTCTTCTTCGCGATCTTCATCCCGGTGCTCTCGGCCGCGATCGGGGTGCTCGGCATCGCATCGCTGGAGGCGCCCCTCGCAGCCTTCATCGCGTTGATTCCGAAGATCCTGGTCGCCATCGTCCTGATCGTCATCGGTGCCGCGCTCGCCGGCTTCGTGAAGAACCTCGTCAGCAGCGCCCTCGGCGGGCTCTCCTACGGCAACGGGCTCGCGACCGCCGCCGCCGCTCTGATCATGGTGCTGTTCGTGAAGGCCGCCCTCGACGAGGTCGGGATCGCCCAGACCGTCACCAGCGCGGTGCTGTTCACCGCGCTGGCGATCATCGCCGGCGTGACGATCGTCGGGGTCGGTGGCGGTCTCATCAAGCCGATGCAGCACCGCTGGGACGACGCCCTCAACAAGGCGGCGCAGGAGAAGGACAACGTCAAGGCGCAGGTCCAGGCCAGCCGCCAGCAGGGCACCTACCCGGCCGACCCCTACGCGCAGTCGCCGGCGGTGCCGACCACCGGTGCCACCGCGTACGACGCGCCGACCACGACCCTCGACAGCCCCCGCTAGGGACACCCCGCGCAGTCGACGGAGCCCGGCCCTCGGCAGAGGTGCCGGGCTCCTCGGCGTCCGGCCGTAGCCGCGTGCGCGGTCAGGGCGCCGGCGCCACGGTGGTCGCGAGGAGGAGCCGGCCGTCCGGGCTGAGCCAGCC
Organism: Frankiales bacterium; assembly: GCA_043721555.1. Classification (GTDB taxonomy): domain Bacteria; phylum Actinomycetota; class Actinomycetes; order Mycobacteriales; family SCTD01; genus JAYSQK01. The sequence continues at coordinate 2,709 of JAYSQK010000268.1, read as the reverse complement.
GGTGACCAGCACCCGGTCGCCGACGACCGGCATGCTGCGAAGCAGGGACAGATCGACCGTCATCACGGTGCCGTCCGGCCGGGTCAGCGTTGCCAGGGTGCAGGTGATGACGCTGATGGTGCCGAGGTCAGTGGCCGGACCTGGCTGACCGAGCGTGGGCACCGATGTCCCGGCAGGTGGCTGAGCAGGCGGCGCCGGCACTGGGGTCGCGGGCGCCGGTGGGCCCGTCGGGCCGGGGCTCAACGGTGGGACCGGTGCGGGCTGACACGGCGGTGCGGTGCCGGTGGCCGGCGCGGGAGCGGACGGCGGTGCCGGCAGCCCAGCCGCCGGCTGGGTCGGCCGCACTGGCTGGCCCGCAGGGACAGCGCCGCCGGCCGGAACAGCACCCGTGGTCACCGGGCCGGCAGCGGGCGCAACCGGTGCGGCAGCGGGTGCGACCGGGCCGGCAGCGGGCGCAACCGGTGCGGCCGCGGGTGCGACAGGTGCGGCCGCCGTCGTCGGGGTCGCCGGCTTGGTCCGGCCAGGGCTGCTCGCCGGCTTCGCCACACCGGCGGGTGTCCGTGATCGGTGCGGCGTCGGCAGGTTGCGGGCCGGGGCGGCGAGCGCGCGCAAGGCAGCTGGCTCCCGCGAGGTGGTGACGCGCACCTGCTGCGCCACCAGCGCAGCAGCCGGGGTCGCGGTGACTCCCCGCTCATAGGCGTGCGCCCAGTTGAGTACGACGGCGACGTACGCGTCGGAGTGGTTGTAGTTGAAGATCGCGCTGACCAGACGGGGCGCCATCGACAGGTCGACGCCGCCGGCGCACAGGTATCGGGCGGCGGCCAGGGCTGCGTCGTCGACGTTCTGCGGGTTGCCGCCGGCGCCGTAGACCTCCCACGAACCGGGCAGGAACTGCATCGGCCCGACCGCGCGGTCCCAGATCGGGTCGGCGTCCAGGCGCCCACCGTCGGTGTCCCGGACCGCGGCCATGCCCGGCTGTCCGTTCAGGACCGGGCCGAAGATCGGCGGGACGGCGACGCCGTGCGCGTCGAGCCGACCATCCTCGGCGTGCGACGCCTCGATCCGGCCGATGCCGGCCAACATCCACCACCGGAGGTGGCAACCGGGTCCGACTCTGGTCATCGTGGACTCGGCGCGTTGATAGGCCGCTAGCACCCGGGCCGGGATGCCGAGGCGATCAGGGCCGACCGCCGGCACCGGCGTACCGCCCTGGAGCAGTGGGGTGGCCTGGTGGAGCGCCGCCGCGCCCACGGTCGGGGCCGCAGCGCCGGCCGGCACAAACACGGTCGGGTCGGCCGGGGCGGTGTCGACGGGCAGGGCACCGGTGGCACCGAGCAGGTCGGTGTTGACGGGCAGGGCCGGCTGGACCGGGCTCCCAGCAGCCGGCGCGAGCGACGAGGCGGTGAGGGCAGCGGTCAGCGCGCCGGTGGCCGTCAGGCCCAGCACGCGAAGCCAGGACCGGCGGCCCAGGTCGGGCCGGCGCCCGCGACGTGCTGAGGGGACAGACGGATCGGGCTGCATCGAGGGCCGCTCCTTCCCGCAGGGATGACGCGCGCTCAGGTTACCGACGCATCATGAACGCCTCGGACGCTAGAAAGCCAACCTCTGAGAAACCCTTGGTTCGCCGCCAGCTGCCATGTTGCTGCGTCCAAGGTGCTCAGCGGGAGGCGTCCAGGACGCGGTCGGCGGCCTCGAGCAGTCGGCGCGCGGTCTGCCGGGCGTCCGCAGGATCGAGGAACACCGTGATCGCCTCCGCCTGAAACATTGGCTCGTCGAGGTGCAGGATCACGCCCACCGGCGTCCGGACGACGCCGACCACCTCGACGGCGGTGGCGACGTAGACGAGCGGCCCGTTGTCGCTGCACCGCAGCACCGTCGGGTCGTCGTGCTCGATGACGTACACCACGCCATGAAGGTCGGCCCGGAAAGCCGGTTGCGCAAGTCCTCCATGCGTCGAACCGCATCCGACGAAGGTCGGTGCGCTCCCGATGTGACGAGGTGCTGCTCACTAGCCTGGGCCCATGCAGCCGGTGTCTTCACGGGTCCTCGTTGTCGAGGACGACGCCGGCCTCGGGGCGGGTCTGGTGGGTGTGCTGGCCGGCGCCGGACACGAGGTCCGCTGGGCGAAGACGGCGGCGGATGCCCGCCGGCTCCTGGCCGACGCTGCGCCCGACCTCGTGCTGCTCGACCTCGGTCTGCCGGACGCCGATGGTCTGGTGGTGTGTCGCGAGATCGGCGCGCGGTATCCGGACGTGGTGATCGTCGTCGTGACGGCCCGCACCGACGAGGCCGATGCCGTACGGGCGCTCGACGGTGGTGCCGACGACTTCGTCCTGAAGCCGTTCCGCCCGGTTGAGCTGCTCGCCCGGTTGCGGGCCCACCTGCGACGTCGTGAGATCGCCGGACCGGCGGAGTTGCGGTCGGGTCCCGTGCGGCTGGATCAGCGCTCCCGACGGGCCTGGGTCGGCGAGGTGGAGCTTGCATTGCGGCCCAAGGAACACGAGCTGCTGACCGTCCTGATGAGCTCCGCGGGGGAGGCGGTGCGCCGGGAGCAGCTGATGGACCAGGTGTGGGACGAGCACTGGACGGGGCCGACGAAGACGTTGGATGTCCACCTGGCCAATGTCCGTCGCAAGCTCGCCGAGGGCGGCGACAGATGGAACCGGATCACGACCCTTCGCGGGTACGGCTACCGCTTCGAGGTCGACT
>JAYSQK010000267.1:0-4254 GCA_043721555.1 Frankiales bacterium | reverse complement strand
CGGTTCGGGATGGACATGAAGGCCGGCCTGTCCTACCGGATGGTCAACGAGATCGTCGAGTTCGAGCCGGGCCGGCGGATCGCCTGGCAGGCCCGCCCTGCGATCGGCGCGCTGCGCCGGGTCATCGGCGGCCGGATCTGGCGCTACGAGCTCGAGCCGGTCGACGGCGGCACCCGCGTGCGGGAGAGCTGGGACATCAGCCAGGAAGCCCTGCCCCTGCTCGTCCTACCGCTTCGGGGCCTCACCAGGATCAGCATGGTCAGGACGCTCGAACGGCTGGAGAAGGTCGTCACGTGACCGTTCCCTACGGCGAGGCGCTGGCCGAGTTCGAGCCGGTCATTGGCCTGGAGACCCACGTCGAGCTCGGCACCGCCAGCAAGATGTTCTGCGGCTGCGACACGTCCTTCGGCGCCGAGCCCAACACCCACACCTGCCCCGTCTGCCTCGGCCTGCCCGGCGCCCTGCCGGTCGTCAACAGGGCCGCGATCGAGTCGACGATCCGGATCGGCCTGGCGCTGCACTGCGACATCGCGGTGTGGTGCCGGTTCGCCCGGAAGAACTACTTCTACCCCGATATGCCGAAGAACTTCCAGACCAGCCAGTACGACGAGCCGCTGTGCACCGACGGCTGGCTCGACGTGCTGGTCGACGGCGAGCCGGTCCGGATCCCGATCGAGCGGGTGCACCTGGAGGAGGACACCGGCAAGTCGCTGCACGTCGGCGGCTCGACCGGGCGGATCCACGGCGCGACGCACTCCCTGGTCGACTACAACCGGGCCGGTATCCCGCTGGTGGAGATCGTCACCAAACCGGTCACCGGCACCGCGCACCGGCCGGCCGAGGTGGCAAAGGCCTACGTCACCGAGTTGCGCGACGTGCTGCGCGGCCTCGGGGTCAGCGACGTGAAAATGGAGCAGGGCTCGATGCGCTGCGACGTCAACGTCTCGCTGAACCGGCCCGGCGCTGAGTGGGGCACCCGGTCGGAGACCAAGAACGTCAACTCGCTGCGTTCGGTCGAGCGGGCGGTGCGGTCCGAGGTCGAGCGGCAGGCGCACCGGCTGCGGGCCGGCGAGCGGATCGTGCAGGAGACCCGGCACTTCCACGAGGACACCGGCATGTCGACCTCCGGCCGCTCCAAGGAGGAGGCGACGGACTACCGCTACTTCCCCGAGCCCGATCTGGTGCCGATCGCCCCGGATCCGGCCTGGGTCGCGACCTTGCTCGCAGCCCTGCCAGAGGCGCCGTCGGTCCGGCGGCAGCGGATGACCACCGGACTGGGACTGTCGGCGGCCGACAGTGCCGCGATGGTCAACGCCGGCGTGCTCGACCTGGTGCTTGCAACCGTCGCGACCGGCGCCCCGGCAGCCGAGGCGCGCAACTGGTGGCTGGGCCATCTCGCACAGGCCGCCAATGTGGGCGGCGTCGATGCTGCCGACCTGCCGATCACGCCTGGGCAGGTGGCCGAGGTCATCGCGCTGGTGGCCGGCGGCGGGCTCAACGCCGGCCTGGCCAGGCAGGTCGTCGACGGTGTGCTGGCGGGGGAGGGTTCCCCGGCCGAGGTCGTCCAGGGCCGCGGTTTGGCCGTCGTGTCGGATGAGGGGACGCTGCTGACCGCGGTCGAGGAGGCCATCACGGCCGCGCCGGATGCCGCCGACAAGGTCCGCGCCGGCAAGGTGGCCGCTGCCGGCGCGCTGGTCGGCGCCGTCATGCGGGCCACCGGCGGCCAGGCCGACGCTTCCGTCGTACGCCGGCTGGTGTTGGAACGCCTCACCCCCCGGTGATCCACGGATGGTTGGGCACCTCAACGAAGATCACAACGGTGCCCCAGCTTCCGTGGATCATGGGGCCAGGGCGCTGTCGTCCACCAGCAGCGCGCGGCGGGCCAGCAGAACGGCGTTGAGCTCGGCGCCGGCAAGCAGTGACAGGCACAGCAGGTACAGCCAGGTCATCAGGATGAGGCCACCACCGAGCGCGCCGAGCACGGGCGAGGCTGGTACGACCAGCCGCAGGTAGATGTTGAAGCCGACCGACGCGGCCAGCCACAGCACGGCGGTGAGCAGGCCGCCGGGCAGGCCCGCCCGCCAGCTGTCCTGCCGGTCCGGGCAGACGTGGTCGAGCGTCGTCGCCCAGACGACCAGCGCGGTGAACGCCACCGGCCAGCGTAGGTAGGACCAGACGAAGGCGTACTCGTCCGACAGCCCGACCGCCCCGACGATCTGGACAGCCCCACCGAACAGCGGCCCGATGACGATGGCGGTCACCACAACAGCGCCGGTCAGCACGCTGCCGGTACCGACGAGCAGCCCCAGCCAGCGCCGCCGCCACCAGCCGCGTCGATCGTGCACGTCGTAGGCGACCGTCACGGTGTTGATGATGCCGGCGAAGGCCGTCGCGAGGGACGCCAGTGCCACGACGAGCGCAAGGGTCAGCGTGTTGCCGCTGGTGGCGAACAGGTGCTTGGCCGTGCTGATCGCGCCGTCGGCGGAGGAGGTCAGCAGCCGGTCGAGAAAGGACAGCACCGACGTTTGGACGCGATTGGCGTCGTGGGCGCCGATGATTGCCCGGAGTTGGCCGAGCACGGCGGCGAAGACGAGCAGCGTCGGGAAGACGGTGAGCACGGCCATGAACGCGTTCTCCGCCGCGAGGCCGAGAATGCGGTCCCGGTCGCCCTTGCGGACCACGTCGGCAACGAGCCGGGCGAACCGGCGTACGACGCCTTGGGGCTGCGGCCGGATGGCCTCCTGCGCCGTCGCTCCGGCGCGGGCAGCGGCGCTGCGGCGGCTGGCCAGCGGCGTCGCGGACCGCGGCGAGATGGTCGTCACCCCCCTATGGTCCCCTGCCGGGGGCAACTGACGCGCGCCGGTCGGGTTCAGCCTGTCGCCAGGTCGCTGCGGCGGGCGAGTTGTTCGAGCGTGCCGTGTACCAGCTCGGGATACTCCAGCGGCAGGAAATGGCTGCCCGGCAGCACCGTGACATGGGCGTGCGGGATCCGCCGGGCAGCGTCGAGCATGTCGTGCATCGAGGTCAGCACGTCGTGCCGGCCGGCGACCAGGGTGACCGGGCAGGTGACGAAGGCCAGGTCCATCGGGGCGTGCTCAGCGGCGGCAACGGCCAGCGTGGCGTACCACCGCCAGTCCTGCCGTAGGAACTGCTGGAGCATCGGCGCCACGATCTCTGGCTTGGCAGCGGGCAGCATGAAGCCGCTGTGCGCGATCGCCCAGGCCGTCGCCGGGGTGACCGGCACCTTCGGGGCGAGCCAGGTCAGGGCCGGCCCGGCCAGCCGGCCGGCCTTCGCCGCGCGGGTGGCGATCGGGTGCCGCAGGAATCGGGGGATCCGCAGCGGACCGCCCATGGTGGCGAAGGTCCCACCCGGTACGCCGGCGACCGCCAGGATGCCGGCGACCCGGTCGGGGTGCCGCCGGGCGAGCTCGAAGGCCACGTTGACCCCGACCGACCAGCTGGCGACCAGGGCCCGCTCGAGCCGCTCGGCGTCCATCAGCGCGAGCAGGTCGCTGACGTGGTCCTCGACCCGGATCCGCGCCGGGTCGGCCGGCCGCTGCGATCCGAACGTGCCCCGGTAGTACCAGGTCGAGGTGCGATAGCCACTGTCCGGCTCGACCAGCGCAGGCCACGCCTCGGGGATCGTGCCGAGCCCGTTGGCGATGACGAGCGGCAGGCCCACCCCGTCGTTGCGCCAGCCACGCAGGACCGTGCCGTCAGCGCTGCCGAACGCGAAGGTTGTCGCCACGGCCGGACTCTAGGTGTGCGCCGCCGCCCGTAGAGTCGGGCCATGCCGACGAACAAGCCCCGTTCCACCGACGTGACCGAGGGCGATCAGCGCGCGCCTGCCCGCGCGATGCTGCGCGCCGTCGGCATGCGCGACGAGGACATGGACAAGCCGCAGATCGGAGTGGCGTCGTCCTGGAACGAGATCACCCCCTGCAACCTCTCCCTCGACCGGCTCGCCAAGGCTGCCAAGGTCGGTGTCCGCCAGGCCGGTGGGTTCCCGATGGAGTTCGGCACCATCTCGGTCTCCGACGGCATCTCGATGGGCCACGAGGGGATGCGGGCGTCGCTCGTGTCCCGCGAGGTCATCGCCGACTCGGTCGAGACGGTGGTGTTCGCCGAGCGGCTCGACGGCACCGTCACCCTCGCGGGCTGTGACAAGTCGCTGCCCGGGATGCTGATGGCCGCCGCCCGCCTGGACCTGGCGAGTGTGTTCGTCTACGCCGGCTCGACGCTGCCCGGCCGGCT
>JAYSQK010000266.1:0-3136 GCA_043721555.1 Frankiales bacterium | reverse complement strand
GCGGCGATCAGCTGCGCCGGGAAGTGCTTCACGCCGGCCGACCCGTCGGGGCGCGAGAGGTCCTGCGGCTCGGGCTCGGGAAAGCTCCGCTCGGTGGCGATCTCGTTGAGTCGGCTGGTGAGGCGCTCGGCGAGGCGCCGGGAATTGCAGAAGACGATGGTCGACCGGTGGCTCTCGATGAGGTCGACGATGCGCTCCTCGACGGCTGGCCAGATCGACGCCCGGGGCTCGGCGCCGGCCGCTGAGCCGCCGCGCACCGGGCCGGTCGACTCGCCGAGCAGCGACATGTCCTCGACCGGCACGACGACCTCGAGCTCGATCGTCTTGGCGCTACGGGGGTGCACGACGGTGACCTCGCGCTGGCCTCCGAGAAAACGCGCGACCTCCTCGATCGGGCGCACCGTCGCCGACAGCCCGATCCGCTGTGCGGGCTTGTCCAGCAGGGCATCCAACCGTTCGAGGCTGAGGGCGAGGTGGGCCCCGCGCTTGGTGCCGGAGACGGCGTGCACCTCGTCGACGATGACCGTGTCGATGCCGAGCAGCGACTCCCGGGCGGCGCTGGTCAGCACGAGGAACAGCGATTCGGGGGTGGTGATGAAGATGTCCGGCGGCGTCTTGTTGAACGCCCGCCGCTCATCGGCCGGGGTGTCGCCCGACCGGGTCCCGACCCGGATGTCCGGCACCGGCAGACCGAGGCGCTGGGCGGCCTGCCGGATGCCGGTGAGTGGCGCCCGCAGGTTGCGCTCCACGTCGACCGCGAGGGCCTTCAGCGGGCTGACGTAGAGCACCCGGCAGCGCCGGCGGGGCTCCTCGGGCACCGGGGCCGTGGCCAGCCGGTCCAGCGACCAAAGGAAGGCCGACAGCGTCTTGCCCGAACCGGTCGGCGCAACGACGAGGGTGTCGACACCGCTGCTGATCGCCGACCAGGCGCCTTCCTGGGCAGCTGTCGGCGCCGCGAACGCCCCGGTGAACCACGCCTGCGTGGCCGGGGAGAATCGCTCGAGCGCCGTCATCGCCCCATCCTCGCCGGTGCGCCCGACGGCCGCGCGCCCGACGCCCCGGCCCTGCGGTGGAGGCGGCAGGATGGGCAGATGAGCTATCCGCGGCACTGGGAGGCCGACGCCGTGCTGGCCGACGGCGGCACGGTGCACCTACGGCCGATCATGCCGGACGACGCCGACCGGCTCCGGGCGTTCCACTCCCGGCTTTCCCCGGACACCGTCTACATGCGCTTTTTCTCGATGGTGCGCACCCTGTCGGCCCGCGAGGTTGAGCGCTTCACCAATGTCGACCACGACGAGCGGGTGGCCGTCGTGGCCCTGCTGCGCGACGAGATCGTCGGGGTGGTGCGCTGCGACAAGCTCCCCGGCACGACCGATGCCGAGGTCGCGGTCGTCGTCGAGGATGCCCACCAGGGACGCGGTCTGGGTTCGCTGCTGCTCGAACATCTCGAATCGGCGGCGCAGGAGCGGCACGTCGACCGGTTCGTCGCCAACGTCCTGCCGAGCAACCGCCGGATGATCGAGGTCTTCAAGAGCGCCGGCTTCGAGATCGAGCGGCACATGTCCGACGGCTACGTCGAGTTGGTCTTCCCGATCAAGCAGACCCCGGCCTCCCGGGAGGTGGTCCGGGCGCGCGAGCACCGGGCCGAGGCTCGTAGCGTCGCGCGACTGCTCTCACCGAAGACCGTCGCCGTCATCGGCGCGAGCCGGCAGCCGGGCACCGCCGGGCACGAGGTCTTCCGGTCGCTCCTCGAGCACGGTTTCGAAGGGCCGGTCTATCCGGTCAACCCGCACGCGCCACACGTCGCGAGTGTCCGTGCGTACGCCGACGTCCGCGACGTGCCAGACGATGTCGACCTGGCGGTCATCGCGGTGCCGGCCGCGCAGGTCGCCGGTGCGGTGGCCGCCTGCGCCGAGAAGCGGGTGCGCGGGCTGTTGATCGTGTCCGGCGGGTTCGCCGACGCGGGGGAGGCGGGTCAGGCGCGGCTGGCCGAGGTGGTGCGGCTCGCGCGTGACGGCGGCATGCGGCTGATCGGGCCGAACGCGATGGGCGTGCTCAACACCGATCCGGCGGTGCGCCTGCATGCGGCCTTCGCGGTCGGTGCGGCGTTGCCGGGCCGGGTGGGGGTGTTCAGCCAGTCGGGGGCGCTCGCCGGCACGGTGCTGGCCGAGGCCGAACGTCGGTCGCTGGGCCTGTCAACCTTCGTCTCGATCGGCGACCGGGCCGACGTCTCGGGCAACGATCTGATGCAGTACTGGCAGCAGGATCCGCGAACCGACGTGGTGCTGCTACACCTGCAGGGCTTCGGCAACCCGCGCAAGTTCGCTCGCATCGCCCGGGTGCTGGGTCGCAGCAAGCCCGTCGTCGCCCTCAAGAGCGGCAGGGGCACCGGGGACGCAGCGGTCGACGCGCTGTTCGCCGGTGCCGGTGTCGTGCGGGTCGACACCCTCGCGCAGCTGTTCGAGGTCGCCCAGCTCCTCGTGCTGCAGCCGTTGCCGGCCGGCCGTCGGGTGGGCATCGTCGGCACGTCCTCCGCGCTCGCGGCCCTGGCGGCCGACAGTTGCCGGGCGGCCGGCCTGACGGTGCCGCCGCTGCCGGACAGCGTCCAGGTCGTGCTGCGCGAGCTCGCCGGCACGACCGAGACGGCCAATCCGGTCGACCTCGGGCCGCTGGCGCTCCCGGACCATTTCCGGACCGCGCTCCAGCTCATTGCAGCGTCCGGTTCGGTCGACGCCGTGCTCGCGCTCGTCACCCCGCACATCGCGGAGGACGCGCTCGCCGCTGCCCTGCTCGAGGCAGGAAGCACCGCTGGGCTGCCGGTGCTCGCCTCCTTCCTGGGCCACGACGGGGTGCCGCCGGGCCTGCGCGTCAACGCGCCGGGTGCCGGTCCCGGCCCGGGGTCGGTGCCGTCCTTCGCCTCGCCGGAGTCCGCTGCCATCGCCCTGTCCCGAGCCGCGGCGTACGCGACCTGGCGGGCTCGGCCGCAAGGTCATGTGCCAGTGCTGCAAGGCATCTCGCGAGAGCGCGCGTATGACGTCGTGGCCGCGCACGAGCACGACGGGCAATGGCTCCCGCCCGAGGCGGCGGCCGGCCTGCTCGCCGCCTTCGGGCTGACCGCGTGGCCGACTACCCG
>JAYSQK010000265.1:0-2433 GCA_043721555.1 Frankiales bacterium | reverse complement strand
GATCTGGGCCGCAAGGGCGACTGTGCGTGCAGGGTCCGGGTCGAAGCGCCAAAGGTTGTCGATGGCCTGTACCGCTTGCCGGTCCCGTTGCCACTGGTTGCGGGTCTTGGGACTCGTCAGGCACCACGGGTCGAAACCTGCCTGTCCCGGGGCCGGGAGGTGGCTGCCGGTCGGTGACGCAGCGCCCCGCCCCCGCGGACCGACATAGCCTTCGACAAGCTCAGGGGCGGCGATGAGCTGCCCGAGGTGGTAGCTCGTCTCCAGCGCTGCGTGCAGGTGCCGCTCGATGACTTCGTGCATCGCCGCGTCCGCACCGGGGTGCACCAGCCCGGCGGCGTAGGACGTCGCTGACTGCGCGTCGAGGGCGAGCCGCTGCACGCGTTCGTACGCCGGTGCCAAGCCGGCCGGTGGTGTCCCCGCGTCGGCGAGAGCCCCGAGCAGTGCCTCCAAATGTGACCCGACCTCCTGCGCGGCCGTCAGCATCGCGTCCAGGTGGGCCCGCGGACACGGCTCGACCTCCACCCACGCCGGCAGGTCCGCCGGCAGCGCCAGATCGTCTGCCACCTCGAGTGAAGAGCTGTGCTCGGACTGCCGAGCCCTCGACAACCACGGCTCCACCTGTTCGAACAGCGCCCAGGCCTGCTGCGCGGTCACCGGCGGCAGGTAGCCAACGGTGCTCGGCATCGCCCGGTAGTCCGCGTCCAGAAGCGCCGCCCCAAGGGTTTGCAGCAGGTAGGCGTTCCACGTGCACAGCAGCTGACCTCGTACCTGCGCGGGCGCGGCCCACGGGTGGGTCCCCGATGCGGCGAGCCCGGTCAGCACCGACTCCGCGGCCAGATAGGACTCATAGACGCCGCTGCCGGCGCGCCGGAATGCCTCCAACTGGTCGGCTGGCACTTCCCCGTGCAGCCGGGCTGCCAAGCGCGTCCAGAGCCGCAGCGGTGGAGAAGCGGTTTGGTTCACACGTAGCTCCCTTTCGTTCCCACGAAAACATGGGCGGCTGGATGATGACGGCCCTGGTGTCGGGCACCCGGCCGGGAGTGACATCGTGTCGCATGCAGGCCGTCCCCGTGCGTACTCGATCCCGTCAGTCATGATCGGCAGCCGTACGCATTGCCGCTGACCCGGCCGGCGCCGTCTTGGAGCTTCGCCAACTCCCGCTGATATTCCGGGGGAAGCGCATTCGGCCTCATTGACAGGACCTGCCGAGCTTGATCAAGGTCGCCCCGGGTTCCTCCAGCACCGACCGCAGGTGTTCCGGACGGGTATACGGCAGGTCGCGTTGTTCGTGACCGAGCAGTCCGTGCTCGAACGTGACCCAGCGCTCCAATCCACCCATTCCTACGAGGTAGCCCAGTCCGTGTCGGGACAGCACGGGGACCGTGGTGCTCGCGTCGGGTGTCGTAATCGCCCAGCGTGCCGACAGGCAGAACTTGGTGTTTCGCGACCTGGTGGTCGTCTCGACGCACAGGCGGGAGGTGATCGTCCTCATCGGGCTCAACCTCCCGTGCGTGCCCCCGGCGGTCGGCTGGCGTTTCCCGGGCCGATCCGGGTATTCGACGGGCCGTGTCAGCCTGACCGGCGGGCCGCGTCGCGATGGGACCCCGCCGGCGTCGTCGCGACGACACGACGAATCGGCGTCGTGATCGTCGAGCCAGCCCACCCGCGGACCACCTGCCGCCCCGCGTCCATTCGGCGCGGGTCGACGTCCGGCAGGTACAGCGACCGAAAAAGCTGGTCCGCGAGGTGCCCGGTACTGACGTCGCACGCGAACGCCCGCGCGTCGTCCGACACGAGCGTCAGGCCAGCGCTGGCGATCAGGCCAGGGACGTCGGAGAGGGCGCGGCCGTTGGGGTAGATCAAGCCGGGGTGGCGAAGCGCCAGGCACAGACGGGCGTACCGCAGCCAGTCGGCCGGCGGCATCGGGCGGCTCGCCGGGACGGTCGCGACGAACACCCCGCCGGGCCGTAGGACCCGCTTGACCTCGTGCAGGGTCGTCGGCAACGGCACGAGCATCAGGGCCATGGAGATGACGACGGCGTCGACCGACCCGTCCGCGACGGGCAGCCGGGAGGCGTCCGCGAACGCGACCGGCACCCGGCGGGACGCGGCGACGGCGAGTTCGGCTGCCGACAGGTCCAGCCCGATGTAGGAGCGTGCACGGAGCCGCGCGTGCATCGGCGCGCTTCCGCACGCCAGATCGAGCACGCACAGGCCGGGTCTGACCGGTTCGGCCGCCCAGTCGTACGGGGTCCGCCCGGCGTCATCGCGGGCGCGTTCAAGGACGTCCTCGGTGATTCCGGCGCGTTCCGAGTGGAACCCCGCCAGGTATCCGACCCAGCCCGCCGTATCCGTCACCGCGACGTCCCGGGACGTCGCACCGCGACGGTCACACCGTGCACGGTAGGACCGGGCCGCGAGCGGGTCCTGCGC
>JAYSQK010000264.1:0-1564 GCA_043721555.1 Frankiales bacterium | reverse complement strand
GTCTCCAAGGACGGCGACGGCCTCGCCCGGCAGTCCGGCTTGCTCGACGGCCACGGCCGGCCGGTCCGTGGGCTGCCGCCGCAGGTCGTCAGCGGTGGCATCTGCGATGCGGCCGCGGCCTGGCGGGGGGCCTTCCTCGCCCATGGTTCGCTGACCGAGCCGGGGCGCTCCAGCTCGCTCGAGATCACCTGCCCGGGCCCGGAGGCGGCACTCGCGCTGGTCGGCGCCGCCCGGCGGCTCGGCGTGCAGGCCAAGGCCCGCGAGGTCCGCGGGGTCGACCGGGTCGTCGTCCGGGACGGCGACGCCATCGCTGTGCTGCTCACCCGGCTCGGCGCGCACGAGGCCTTGATGGCCTGGGAGGACCGGCGGATGCGCCGCGAGGTGCGGGCCACCGCCAACCGGCTCGCCAACTTCGACGACGCCAACCTGCGCCGGTCGGCCCGGGCTGCCGTCGCCGCCGGCGCCAGGGTCGAACGCGCCATGGAGATCCTCGGCGGCGACGCCCCCGACCATCTGCTGCTCGCCGGCCGACTGCGGATGGAGCACGCCAACGCCTCGCTGGAGGAGCTCGGCGCCCTGGCCGAACCGCCGATGACGAAGGACGCGGTCGCCGGGCGGATCCGCCGGCTGCTGGCGATGGCCGACAAGCGGGCCAAGGACGGCGGCATCCCCGACACCGAGGCCAACGTGACGGCGGACATGCTGGCCCCATGAGCTCGATCGCCCTGGTCGGCGACGTCGACGGGGGCGTGCTGCGGGCCGCCGGCTGGGACATCAGGGGCGCCCTCAGCACGATGCCGTACGACGATCCGCGCGATGTCCCGTCGTACGCGTCGGTCGATGATCTTTGCGCAGATGACGGGCTGGACGCGGTGGCCCTGGCCGGGAGCGACCCGCTGCTGGCCAGGCACCTGCCGATGCTGCGCGCGCACGGCAAGCACGTGCTGCTGGCCTCGGCCGCGCCGCTCGACCTCGAGCTGCTGCGGGCCGCGCGCACCGTCGAGACCGCCGCCGAGGTCGTCGTCGCGCTGGCCGAGCGATGGGAGCCGTGGGCGCTGACGGTGGCTGCCGCGCTGCCGCTGGTCGGGTCGCCGGCGTTGCAGGTGACCGTGCGCGGGTGGTCGACCGGGGAAGCCGCGGCGGCCGAGCTGGTCGACCTCGCCCAGGCCTGGTGCGGTGAGGTCGTCGCGGTGGTCGCCGCGCCGGCGCCGCTGCCCGCCGCGAGCCTCGGGGAGGGACTGCCGGTCGCCTGGTCGCTGCTGCACGCCTCGGGCGCCACGGTCCTGGTCAGTCACCGGGGATCGCCGCCGCTCGCCCGGCTGTCGTTCGCGACCGCCCGGCTGGAGGCCGGGCCGCTGGGGGCCCGCTGGGAGGGTGGCGCGGAGTTGCCGCTGCTGGCGACGCCGGACCGGCGGGAGGTGCCGCTGCGCGCGGCCGTCCCGCCGGGCACGTCGGCCGGCCTGCTGGCCTGCTCGGTCGACCTGCTCGCCGTGACCAGGGGGCGCGAGCTGGCGACGCTGGCCTGGCCGTGGCCGGCTGACCTCGGCGACCTGCAGGCGGTGGG
>JAYSQK010000263.1:0-5044 GCA_043721555.1 Frankiales bacterium | reverse complement strand
AACGCTAGAGGCTGGTCGCGGTGCGACGCGCGCGTTGTCCACAGGCCAGGTCCAAGACGCGCCTCGGGGAGTGCGTCCGGCCCGGCCGGATCAGGCCCGGCGAGGGAGCAACAGCTGCTGTCCGATCTGCAATGACGCGCGCTCGAGATGGTTGAGCGACCGCAGCTGCTGGACCACCTCGCGGGGGTCATTGTCGGGAGCGATCCTGCGGGCCACGGCCCAGAGCGTCTCGCCGGCGTGCACGGTGGTCTGCTGGAGCACCGGTGTCGCCCGCGCAGTCGTCGCGGCCTGGCTGCCGACTCGGCCGAGCGAGAACGCGGTGACGAGCAAGCCGACCAGGAGCACCAGGAACAGCACCCGGCCCCGGCGCGTCACCCGCACCGCGCCACCGCGCTGCGCCATCCTCAACGGGCTGCTCGCGACGGCCATCGAGCCGCGGGTCGCCTGGGTGGTCTCGGTCCAGTACATGGTGCGCTCCTCGTCTTCACGTCGAACGAAAGTTCGATCGAACGTCCGAGCGAAGTTGTACACCATCGGTCCGACAAAAGCACGACACGTTCGAACAGGTGTTTGATCCTGTCGGCGATGCGAGCTACGGTTCGTGGAGATCACCGGGCCGGTCAGCGGCCCTGGGACCCGATAGGGGAGGCCAGTTGTGGCAGGCAATGAACGGTCCGGGAGCAACGTGCGGGATCTGCCGGACGGACCCGCTGACGAGTCCGGCCTGACACCGCGCCAGCGCAAGGTGCTCGAGGTGATCCGCGAATCGGTCGAGCGCCGGGGCTACCCGCCCACCGTCCGCGAGATCGGTGAGGCCGTCGGGCTCACCAGCACCTCGAGCGTGTCGCACCAGCTGACGATGCTGCAGCGGAAGGGCTTCCTGCGGCGCGATCCCTCCAAGCCCAGAGCCGTTGATGTCCGGCTCCCTGGCGAGGTGGCAGCCGCGCTGGAGCGTGCGGTGGACGAGGCGGCCGAGCGCGCCGCGCATCCCCAGCCGGCCTATGTCCCAGTCGTCGGCCGGATCGCTGCCGGCGGTCCGATCCTCGCCGAGCAAGCGGTCGAGGAGGTCTTCCCGCTCCCCCGCGAGCTCGTCGGCAGCGGCACGCTGTTCCTGCTGAAGGTGGTCGGCGACTCGATGATCGACGCCGCGATCGCGGACGGCGACTGGGTCGTCGTCCGGCAGCAGCCGACCGCCCACAACGGCGAGATCATCGCAGCCATGATCGACGGCGAGGCGACGGTCAAGACCTACAAGAAGTCGGGTGGCCATGTCTGGCTGTTGCCGCACAACCCGGCGTACGAGCCGATCGCCGGCGACGCGGCCGTCGTGCTGGGCCGGGTCGTGACCGTACTGCGAAAGATCTGATCGGGGGCCGCCCGCTCAGCGCTGGAAGGAGGCCAGCTCCGAAGCCAACCCCGGTCCGACCCTGGCCTCCAGATGGGTGCCGTCCTCCTCGTGGCGTTCGGTGAGCACCTCGCCCTCGGAGTGGATGCGGCTCACCAGCGCCCCCTGGACGTAGGGCAGCACGACCGACACCAGCGTGCTGGGGTGTGGCACGTCGCGCTCGAGCAGGTCCAGCAACTGGGGTAGGCCTTCACCGGTCAGCGCCGAGACGAACACGACGTGCTTCTCGCGGCGCTGCAGGCGGGAGAGCACGAGCGGATCGGCGAGGTCACTCTTGTTGACCACAACGACCTCGGGCACCTTGGCGGCGTCGATGTCGGCGAAGACCGCCCGGACGGCAGCGAGTTGCCCTTCGGGGTCAGGGTGCGCGCCGTCCACCACGTGCAGGATCAGATCGGCGCCGGACACCTCCTCCAGGGTGGAGCGGAACGCCTCGATGAGCTGATGCGGGAGCCGCCGAACGAACCCGACCGTGTCGGTCAGCGTGAACTCGCGGCCGCTGGGGGTCGCCGCCTTGCGGACAGTCGGGTCGAGGGTGGCGAACAGGGCGTCCTCGACGAGCACGCCGGCCCCGGTAAGGCGGTTGAGCAACGAGCTCTTACCGGCGTTGGTGTAACCGGCGATCGCGACGCTCGGCACCGCATTGCGGTCGCGCTCCTGGCGCTTGGTGTCGCGGGCGGTCTTCATCAGCGCGATCTCGGCCGAGAGCTTGGCCTTGCGATGGCGGATCCGACGTCGATCGGTCTCGATCTTGGTCTCACCCGGCCCGCGGGTGCCGACGCCGCCACCGGAACCGCCGGCGCCGCCACCCTGACGCGACAATGACTCACCCCAGCCACGCAGCCGCGGCAGCATGTACGTCATCTGGGCGAGCTCGACCTGCGCTTTACCCTCCCGCGACGTCGCGTGCTGGGCAAAGATGTCCAGGATCAACCAGGTGCGGTCGATCACCTTGATCTTGACGATCTCCTCGAGCGAGCGCAGCTGCCCCGGGGTCAACTCGCCGTCGCAGATGACGGTGTCGGCGCCGGTCGACAGCACCGCGTCCCGCAACTCGGCCGCCTTGCCGGAGCCGACATAGGTCTTGGGGTCGGGCTTCTCGCGGCGCTGGGCGAGGCCTTCGAGCACCTCGCAACCGGCGGTCTCGGCCAGCGCCTGCAACTCCTGCAGCGAGTTCTCGGCACCGACCGCATCGCCGTAGGGGTAGACCCCCATCAGCACGACGCGTTCCAGTCGGAGCTGGCGGTACTCGACCTCGGTGACGTCCTGCAGGTCGGTGCGAATCCCGGCGACCCGGCGTAGTCCCGCCCTGGCCTCAAGATCGAAGCCCTCCCCCTCGAGCTCGTGGAACCCGGGCTCAGCGCGGCCGGACTGCTCGAAGGCGGACGGGTCGAGGTCGATGGCCCCGCTGTCGGACGGGGCGGCGAGGTGCGGCAGGGGCTCGGTCATCAACGCCATCCTCCCACGAGCGCGGAGCGACGCCACAGCTGTTTTTGCGCCCGGCCGCGGATGATCTTTGCGCAGGCATCCGCCCGGTCAGCGAGGGACCACCAGCGCGCGCAGGCCGGTCACCAGCTCGGCCCGCTCGTCCGCTGCCAGCACGGCGTAGGCCGGCTCGACCAGCCGGTCGGTCACGGCTTCGACGGCGGCCATCGCGTCCTTGCCGACAGCCGGGTCGGGCCACGGCTCGGGCCAGCCGAAGAACGCTGCGTTCGCGGTGCCGTACCGGCCGGAGACCACCGCCTGCAGCGGGTCGACGCCCGCCGCGACAACAGCAGCGAGATGCAGGCCACCCCGGTGCTCGCGCCCGACCTGCAACGCAAGCGCGAGCCGCCCTGCATCGTCGAGCGGCCCGCCACTCGCCTGCGCCAGCGCCCGCCAGCCGGCGAAGAGCGGCAACCCGGCTACTGCAGCGGCGTCGAGCGTGGTGGTCAACAGGTCGGCCAGCCGCCCGGCGTCGGGGACGTCCGCGAACACCCGCCGGCCCCAGGTCGCGCAGGCCCCGGCGTACTCGTGGGTGATCGTCGCGACGGGCAGGACCGCGCGACCCCGATCCCACGCCTTTGCCTGCAGGGCCGGCGGGAAGAAGCCGAACGCCGCCACGACCACCGAGGCGTCGCAGTCACCGAGGACCCCACCGCGCCCGCAGTGGTACCAGCTCCAGCGCGACAGGCCGAGCTCAACGCCGCGCTCGTTGGTGGCCTCGTCGAACATCCACTCGCCCCCGAGCCGGCCGATCGGGCCAGCGACGCCGCGCACCGCCTCCGCAGGCGTCATCCGTCGAGCCAATCGCGGCGCAACTCGCCCGCGCTCACCAGCACCGCCGGTCCGGTCAACAGCACGTGCCCGTCCTCTCGCCACACCACGACCAGGCGGCCACCCGGCACGTCCACGTCGTACGCCGTACCGCGAGCGCCACCGGTGCGCAACGCCGTGGCGACCACCGCGGCGCAGGCACCCGTGCCGCAGGAGCGGGTCTCGCCGACGCCGCGCTCGTGCACCCGCATCCGCAGGTGCGTCGGGCCGACCTGCTCGACGTATTCGACGTTGAGGTCGAGCCGGTCCGGGTGCAGCTCGCCGAGCGCCTCGACCGAGGGGACCGCCAGCACGGCGTGCGGATTGCCCATGTCGACGGCGGTGGCCGGCAGCCCGTCGATGAGCACCTGCTCGCCGACGACGGCCGGGCCCATGTCGACGGTGACGTCGCCGGACGACGGGACCTCGACGTCCTTGATCCCGCCCCGGGTCGCCAGCCGCAGCAGCCCCGGTCCGGCCAGGCCGGCATCGACGAGATAGCGGGCGTAGACCCGCACGCCGTTGCCGCACATCTCGGCGACCGAACCGTCGGCGTTGCGGTAATCCATGAACCAGTGGGACTGCTCGGCGTACGGCGCGGCCGCAGGCTCGACTGCGCACGGCACGACCCGGAGCACGCCGTCGGCGCCCAGCCCCGAGCGACGGTTGCACAGGCGCTGCACCAGCGCCGGGGTCAGCCCGATCACGCCGTCCGGGTCGGGCAGCACGATGAAGTCGTTCTCGGTGCCGTGGCCCTTGAGATAGCGCAGGCCCGGGGTCACGCGGCTCAGGTTATCCGCGCCAGCGCCCGGCCGAGCAGGTCCGGACCCTGATCCAGCCAGCCGATGCGTGGGTCGCGGCGGAACCACGCCCGCTGCCGCCGGGCGAAGCGGCGCGTCGCGACGGCGGTCTGCGTGCGGGCGGCGACGTCGTCGATCGTCCCGTCGAGCAGCGCCAGTACCTGCCCGTAGCCGAGCGCCCGGCTGGCCGTCACCCCCTCGCGCAGGCCCTGACCTTCGAGCCGGTGGACCTCCTCGATCAGGCCCTGCGCCCACATCCGGTCCACCCGCTGGTCGATCCGTTCGGGGAGGTCGTCGCGGTCCAGCCCGATCCAGCTGGTCGGGTAGTGCGCGTCGTACGACGTCATCCGGCCGGGCATGGCGCCGGTCAAGGTGACCACCTCCAGGGCGCGCACCACCCGTCGGCCGTTGGTCGGCTCCATCCGGGCGGCCGCCTCAGGATCGAGCAGCGCCAGCCGGGTGTGCAGCGCGAGTGGACCGGCGATCACCAACTCGGCCTCCAGCGCGGCCCGCAGCGCCGGGTCGGTGCCGGGGAACTGCAGGT
>JAYSQK010000262.1:0-2223 GCA_043721555.1 Frankiales bacterium | reverse complement strand
GCTTCGAGGCCTCGATGACCAAGATGATGTGGTCCGAGGCGTTCCGGCAGATCTCCGACACCTACGAGGCGGTGCTCGGCGCCGGCTTCCAGGTGCCCGACCCGCAGCCCGGGATGTCGATCGAGGAGCTCACCACCATGGCGATCTGGTCGCGGTCGTGCACCATCTGGGGCGGTTCCCAGCAGGTCCAGCGCAACATCGTCGCCGAGCGCGTGCTCGGCCTTCCCCGCTAAGGAGCCCGGCACCGTGGAGTTCGCCCTCACCGACGAGCAGCGTGCACTGCAGGACGCCGTGCGCTCCTACCTGCGCGACAAATTCGGCCCCACACAGGTCCGCGCGCTGTACGACGAGCCGGGCGGCGACGGCCTGCCGGCCGGGCTGTGGAAGGCGGTCGGTGAGCAGGGCTGGCTGGCCGTCCTGGTGCCCGAAGAACACGACGGGATCGGCCTCGGCCTGCTCGACGCCGCCGTGCTCGCCCGGGCTTTCGGCGCCGGCACCGTGCCCGGCCCGTGGCTCGGCACCATCCTGGTCGGCGAGGCCGTCCGGCTGGCCGGCTCCAAAGAGCAGCAGGCCGCGCTGCTGCCCCGCCTGGCCGCGGGCGAGGTCAAGGGCGCGGTCGCGCTGCTCCGGCCAGGCTCGGCGGGCCGCCCGCCCGCCACTGCCGTTGCCGGCGCCCTGTCCGGCAACCTCGGTCTCGTCGAGTACGCCGAGCTGGCCGACACCCTGGTCGTCGCCGCCCTGGACGGGCTCTACCTCATCGACCCTCGCGGCACCGGCGTGACCATCACCGGGCACGAGGCGCTGGACCGGACCACCAGGCTGGCCACCGTCGTACTCGACGGCGCCCCCGGCGAGCTGCTCGACGGTGGCGGCGACGTCCTCTCCGAGCTGCTCGACCGGGCTGCGGTGCTCGTCGCCAACGACCTCGTCGGGATCGCCCGCAAAGCGCTCACCGACACCGTGGAGTACGACAAGACCCGGGTGCAGTTCGGCAAGCCGGTCGGGTCGTTCCAGGCGATCAAGCACGACCTCGCCGACCTGCACGTCAACATCACGATGGCCGAGCACGCCGGCCTCTACGCGGCGTACGCGCTGGACTCCTGCGCCGACGACAAACAGCTCGCGGCCTCGATCGCCAAGGCCAAGGCCGGTGACGTCGCCAACACCGCAGTCGGCGCGATGATCCAGTACCACGGTGGCATCGGCTACACCTGGGAGCACGACGCGCACTTCTACTTCAAGCGCAGCAAGCGGCTGGAGTACGCCTTCGGTGACGCCGCGCAGCACCGGGAGCGGATCGCGACGCTGGTCCTCGACCGCCCGTCGGCCACCGGCGCGCCGGCCGGTGACACCCCGGGCGGCACCTCGGACATGCAGGGCACCGGACTCGCCGCGGGCGCGGTGTGAGCGCCGCCGGCAAGGTCGCCCTGCTCACCGGCGGCGCCTCCGGCTTCGGCGCCGAGGTCGCCCATCAGCTGTCCCGCCGCGGCGACAGCGTCGTGCTGCTCGACGTCGATGTCGAGGGCGGCGAACGGGTCGCCCGCGAGGTCGGCGGCCACTTCCTGCGCTGCGATGTCTCGTCGTACGACGAGGTGATGGCGGCCACGGCCGACGCCGAGCAGATCCACGGCCGACTCGACCTGATCTTCCTCAACGCCGGCATCGCTGGTGGTTGCGGGGTGGACGAGGACTTCGAGCTGGCGCTCTACCGGCGGGCGATGGGCATCAACCTCGACGGCGTGGTCTTCGGCGTGCACGCCGCACTGCCGGCGCTGCGTCGCCGCGGCGGCGGGTCGATCGTGTGCACCGCCTCGATGGCGGGGCTGACCGGGACGGCGTTCGACCCGATCTACGGGGCCAACAAGCATGCCGTCGTCGGCCTGGTGCGGGCGCTCGGCCCGACGCTCGCGCCGCAGGCGATCACGATCAACGCGTTCTGCCCCGGCTTCGCCCAGACAAAGATCATCGGGCCGATGGCGGAGATGCTGCAGGCCAGCGGGGTCCCGATCATCGGTGTCGAGCAGGCCGGCGAGACCGTACTGCGGATGTTCGACTCCACCGACACGGGCCAGGCCTGGCTGCTGCAGGCCGGCCGCGAGGGCGAGCCCTACCGGTTCCGCGGGATCCCGGGACCGCTCAATCCCGACGGCAGCAAGGCCAACCCGGCCAACCCGACCGGCGCCCCGCAGCTCTAGCCGCCCGCCTGTGCTGGATCGGGCCGCG
>JAYSQK010000261.1:0-3684 GCA_043721555.1 Frankiales bacterium | reverse complement strand
TCTGCACACCCGCCAGACGCCTTCCATGTCTACGACACCACCCTGCGCGACGGCGCGCAGCGCGAGGGGATGTCGCTGTCGGTCAACGACAAGCTGGCGATCGCCAGGCATCTGGACGAACTCGGGGTCGGCTTCATCGAGGGTGGCTGGCCGGGGGCCAATCCCAAGGACGCCGAGTTCTTCCGGCGCGCGCGCACCGAGCTGTCGCTGCGGACCGCCCAACTGGCCGCCTTCGGGTCCACCAGGCGGCCGGGCGGCGTCGCGGCGGCCGACCTCGCGCACCTGCGCGATTCCGGCGCCCCCGTCGTGACCCTCGTGGCCAAGAGCGACGTGCGGCACGTCGAGCGCGCCCTGCGCACGACGCGCGAGGAGAACCTCGCGATGATCCGCGACTCGGTGGCCCACCTCGTGGCCGAGGGGCAGCGGGTGTTCCTCGACGCCGAGCACTTCTTCGACGGCTACGTCGCCGACCCGGCGTACGCCGTGGAAGTGCTGCTCGTGGCAGCGCAGGCGGGCGCCGACGTGGCCGTGCTGTGTGACACCAACGGCGGCATGCTGCCCAACCGGCTGGCCGAGGTCGTGTCCCAGGTGCGCGAGACCGGCGTGCGGCTCGGCATCCACGCGCACAACGACATCGCCTGCGCCGTCGCCAATTCGCTCGCGGCGATCGATGCGGGCGCCACCCATGTCCAGGGGACCGCGAACGGCTACGGCGAGCGGTGCGGCAACGCCGACCTGTTCAGCATCGTGGCGGCCCTCGAGACCAAGGCCGGCCGGGTGGTGCTGCCCGCAGGAAGGCTGGCCGAGCTCGGGCGGGTCGCGCACGCCGTCGCCGAAGTCGCCAACATCGCGCCGGACCCGCACCAGCCTTGGGTCGGTGCGAGCGCTTTCGCGCACAAGGCCGGTCTGCACGTCAGCGCCATCAAGGCCGACCCGGACCTCTACCAGCACGCCGAGCCCAAAAGCGTCGGCAACGACATGCGGCTGCTCGTCTCGGAGCTGGCCGGCCGGGCGACCATCGAGCTCAAGGGCAAAGCGCTCGGCCTCGAACCGGACGGCGCCACGGTGCTGCGGGTGATCGAGCGGGTCAAGCAGCTGGAGTCCGTCGGCTTCAGCTTCGAGGCCGCCGAGGCGAGCTTCGAGCTGCTCCTGCGCGAGGAGATGGGGCAGCGTCCGCACTACTTCGACCTCGAGTCGTGGCGGGTGATCGTGGAGCACCGGGACGGCCGGGTGGTGTCCGAGGCGACCGTCAAGCTGCACGCCAAGGGGGAGCGGATCGTCGCCACCGGTGAGGGCAACGGGCCCGTCAACGCCCTCGACCGGGCCCTGCGCGCCGCCCTGGTCGAGCTCCATCCCGGGCTCGCCGCGCTCGATCTGGTGGACTACAAGGTGCGCATCGTCAGCGGCGCGCACGGCACCGACGCGGTCACCCGGGTGCTCGTCGAGACCTCCGACGGCAGCACCGAGTGGAGCACCGTCGGGGTGCACGAGAACGTCATCGAAGCGTCCTGGCAAGCCCTGCAGGACGCCTACACCGCCGGCTTGCTGCGGCAGTCCACGGTCGCCCCGCACTAGGGTCGGTGGCCCTCCCAGAAAGGACCAGCTCGTGATCCTCGTGACCGGCGCCACCGGCACCGTCGGCGGCCATCTCGTCGACCAACTCAGCCGCAGCGGCACCCCTGTCAGGGCGCTCGTCCGCAGCCAGGAGCGCGCCGACGTATTGCGCGGCTACGACTGCGAGATCGCCATCGGCTCCTACGACGACCCGCAGTCGCTCCATCGGGCGCTCGGCGGGGTCACCAAGCTGTTCCTGCTCAGCCCCCCGAGCGAGCAGATGGCCAGCCAGGAGCTTGCCGTCCTGACCGCGGTACGCGCCGCCCACGCCGAGGTCCAGGTCGTCAAGCTCGCGGCGATCGGCGTCGACGGCGACGTGGCCGGTGCCCGGCTGCTGGAGCAGCACCGCACGGTGGTCGATGCACTGGTCGAACACGGGCAGCCGCACACCGTGCTGGCGCCGAACTCCTTCATGCAGAACTTCCTGTTCTGGGCCGGCAGTGTGCAGGAGCAGGGCGCGTTCTACGCGCCGGCTGGGGAAGGCGCGGTCAGCCACGTCGACGCCCGCGACATCGCCGCGGTCGCCGCCCATGTGCTCACCTCCGACGTGCACGGGGGCGTGACCTACACGATCACCGGGCCGCAGGCGTTGACCTACGTCGAGGTCGCCGAGCATTTCTCGACCGCACTCGGCAAGCCGGTGAGTTATGTCGACGTGCCCCCCGAGGGGGCCCGCGCCGCGATGGTCGACTCAGGGCTCTCGCCGTGGCTCGCCGACGGGCTGGTCGAGCTCAACGCCCGTTACCGGGCCGGTGGCGCCTCGCTCGTCACCGACGAGGTGCAGCAGGCGACCGGGCACGCGCCGCGGACCGTCGAGGGGTTCCTGGGCGACCACCTGGCCGCGTTCCGCTAGGCGGGTGTGACCGGCGCCACTTGGGGGAGGGGCAAGAGGGCGACCAATTCGGCCGCTGTTCCGCGCTGAGGAGAGACCCGTGGCCAGCACCTCTGTTGACGGCACGCCGGACCTCGAGCGACAGGACGGTCCGGTCCACCCCAGGCGCACCCCGGCGTACGCCGTTGCCGGGATCCTACTGGGCGCGCCCTTCGTGGCGCTGCTGTGGGTGTCCAGCTACGCCCGGGACACCCCTCGGCTGTTCGGGTTCCCGTTCTTCTACTGGTATCAGTTCCTCTGGGTGCTGATCTCGGCGGTCAGCACCTACTTCGCCTACCGGTTGGTCCGCGGGGTCGAACGCACGAGGGGTCGCCTGGATCACCGGGAGGGTGGTCCGAGGTGACGCGCGGGGTGGACGTCGTGGCCCTGACGACCGTGATCGTGCTGTTCCTGGCCGTGACCGTGATGGGCTTCGCCGCCTCTCGCTGGCGGCGCGGTGGCGCGCTGGCCGACCTGGACGAGTGGGGGCTGGGTGGTCGTGGGTTCGGACCGGTCATCACGTGGTTCCTGCTCGGCGGTGACCTCTACACGGCCTACACCTTCGTCGCGGTGCCGGCGCTGCTGTTCGCCAGCGGCGCCGTCGGTTTCTTCGCGGTGCCCTACACGATCATCGTCTACCCGCTGGTGTTCCTGTTCCTGCCGCGGCTGTGGTCGGTGTCGCACCGGCACGGCTACGTCACACCGGCGGACTTCATCCGCGGTCGCTACGACTCCCGGATCCTGGCCCTCGCCATCGCGCTGACCGGCCTGCTGGCCACGATGCCCTACATCGCCCTGCAACTCGTCGGCATCCAGTCCGTGCTCGAGGTGATGGGGGTCGGCGGCGGGAGCAACCAGCTGCTCGCCGACCTGCCGTTGCTGATCGCCTTCGTCGCGCTCGCGGCCTACACCTACTCGTCCGGGCTTCGGGCGCCGGCGCTGATCGCCTTCGTCAAGGACATCCTCATCTACGTCGTGGTGGTGGTGGCCGTCATCTACATCCCGCATCACCTCGGCGGCTGGGGTCACATCTTCGACAGCGCAAAGACCGCCCTGGCCACGACGTCACCGGCCACCGGCAAGCCCAAGGGTTCGATCGTGCCGAAGGTCGCGGGCTACTGGCCCTACGCGACCCTGGCCCTTGGTTCGGCGATGGCGCTGTTCATGTATCCGCACAGCGTGACCGCCGTGCTGGCGAC
>JAYSQK010000260.1:0-2770 GCA_043721555.1 Frankiales bacterium | reverse complement strand
GGCAGCGCTGGAGTCGCAGGGGATGACCCCGGAACAGGCCATCAACGAGTTCGGCCCCGGCCAGCAGGAGATCTCGATCCGGCACACGGACGCCCTCGGTGCTGCCGACAACCAGATGAAATTCCGGGACACGGTGCGCGGCGTCGCCCTGTCCCGCGGCCTCTACGCGTCGTTCGCGGCCAAGCCCTTCCCCGAGCAGATCGGCAGCGGCGCCCACGTGCATTTCAGCCTGTGGGACGACAGCGGTCGCAGCGTGCTCTACGACAAGCGGGCTGCGCGGGGCCTGTCCCAGACCGGGAGGCAGTTCATCGCCGGGGTGGCTGAGCATCTGCCGGCCCTGGTCGCCCTGACCGCGCCGAGCTACAACTCCTACCGCCGGCTGCAGCCGAGCGCCTGGGCGTCAAACACGACAGCCTGGGGTTTTGACAACAAAGAGGCTGCACTGCGAATCGCGTCGCCCTTCTATCAGCGCGAGGAGGCCAGCTACAACATCGAGTTCAAGCCCTCCGACGGCAGCGCCAACCCCTACCTGTCGCTGGGCGCGCTGATCGCCGCCGGCCTGGACGGCGTGGAGCGGGGCCTCGAACCCGGAGAGCCCTGCGAACACGATCCCGCCCGGATGTCCCCCGCAGCACTCGAACGCGGCAAGGTCCGGCCGCTTCCGACGACGATGGCGGCTGCCTTGGACGAGCTCGAGAAGGACACGGTGCTCACCGACGGACTGGGCGATCTGCTGGCACGGTGCTACCTCGCCGTACGACGGTCGGAGGAAGCGGCCTTTGCCGAGCAGGACGAACAGTTCGAGATCCGCCACCACTTCTACCGGTTCTGACATGGCTGCCGCACTCGACCTCACCGGCATCCCGGTCGTCGACAACCACTGTCACGCACTGGAGCGCGAGCAGCGCCAAGCCGATGTCGCCAGCTGGCGGTCCCACTTCACCGAATCGCCGCACCAGCGCATGCGCGCCGTCGACGCCGCCGACACCGCCTTCTACCGGCGGCTCCTGCACGCCATGGCGGCGTTCTACGGCGTGCCCGACGATGAGCACGCCGAACTCGCAATCCTGGCTGCCCGCGCGGCGCGGTCGACACCGGAACTCGCTGCCGACCTGCTCGGGCAGGCCGGCGTTGTCGGGCTGGTCGTCGACACCGGCTACCCGGCGCCCGACCAGGCGCTCGACCGGGCGGCTCTGGTCGCCGCCACCGGGGTGCAACAGGTGGACCTGCTGCGACTGGAGTTGCTGTTCCAGGACCTGCTGGTCCGGCACCCGACCTTGGACAGCGTCGAGGAGGCGGTGCGCGCTGAGTTGCGCGACGTCCGCGCCAGCGGCTTCGCCGGCTTCAAGAGCATCGCCGGCTACCGCACCGGCCTCGGCATCGAGCGGTGGGACGTCGACGCGGTGGCCGCCGCCCACGCGCGGGCGCGCACCGACATCGAGTCGAGCGGAACCGTCCGGCTCGGCCACAAACCGCTGCTCGACACGCTGCTGCACATCGCCCTGAGCATCGCGGCCGACCAGGAGCTGCCCGTCCAGTTCCACGTCGGCTACGGCGATCCCGACGCCGACCTGCGCAAAGCCTCACCGCTCGAGCTGCGCGCCGTGCTGGAGGAGCCGGCCTACCGCGGTGTCCCGATCGTCCTGCTGCACGGGTGCTGGCCGTACTTCCGGGAAGGAGCGTTTCTCGCTGCGGTCTACCAGAACGCCTACCTCGATCTGTCCTATGGCATCCCGTTCCTGTCGATGGCTGAGATGACGTCGATGACGCGGGCGGCGCTCGGCGCCGCGCCTTTCTCCAAACTGATGTACAGCTCAGACGGTGCCCGCGTCCCCGAGCTGCACTGGCTCGGCGCCCGCGCCGGTCGCCGTGTCTTGGGAGCGGTGCTGGGCGAGCTGGTCGCCGACGGCGACCTCGACGCGCGAGAGGCAGAGACCACCGCCCATCGGATCCTCGGCGCGACCGCCTGGGATCTCTACGGCCTGACCGGCGCCCTGTCGTGAGCCGGATGCGTGGCAAGCGCGCCTTCATCACCGGTGGTGGGGGTGCTCTCGGGCGAGCCAGCGCGCTGGCCTTCGCCCGCGAGGGAGCCGCCGTCGCAGTGGTCGACGTGGTGGCCGACGCTGCGGCGGAGACCGTGCGGTTGGTGGTCGAGTCCGGCGGGACAGCCGTGGCGATCGTGGCCGATGTCAGCGAGGAGGTGCCGGCCGCGGCGGCGGTTGCGCAGGCCGTTGAGGCGCTGGGCGGGCTCGACACCCTGTTCAACAACGCCGGGATCATGCCGCACCAGGACGGCTCGTTCCTGGATGCCGACCTCGACCTGTGGCGGTTCATCTCGGCCACCAACCTGCATGGCACCGTTCTGTGCAGCAAATACGCCGTGCCGCACCTGGTGGCAGCCGGCGGGGGCGCTGTCGTCAACATGAGTTCCTTCCTGGCCGGGACGGGCTGCACCTACCCGCAGGACGGCTACGCAGCCAGCAAAGGAGCGATCTCCTCACTGACCATCTCGATGGCTGTGCAACTCGGCCGGGACGGGATCCGCGTCAATGCGTTGGCGCCCGGCCCGATCGCCACCGCCCACGTCGAGCAGTTCTTTCCCGATCCTGAGGCGCGTCGGGTTCGGCTCGCCAGGGTCCCGCTGGGTCGGTTCGGAACACCGGCGGACGCAGCCGAGCTGGCGTGCTTCCTGGCCTCCGACGATGCGAGTTGGCTGACCGGCCAGGTCATCGTCCTGGACGGCGGCATCTCCGCTCACTACCTCTGAGAC
>JAYSQK010000259.1:0-2648 GCA_043721555.1 Frankiales bacterium | reverse complement strand
CGCCCTGCGGGCGGCCTCGCTTCGGCTCGTCCCGCAGCGCCGGTCCAGTGCAGCCAAAGCGCCGTTCGTGGTGGCGGTGGTCGTGCTGCTGGTCGGCGGCTTGCTCGGCCTGCTGCTGCTCAACACGGTGGTGGCGCAGGACGCCTTCCGGCTGCACGACCTGCAGAAGCAGGGCCGGGTGCTCGGCGACCGCGAGCAGGCGCTCGCCAAGCAGGTGCAGGCGTTGCAGGCCCCCGGGTCGATCAGCGACCGCGCCATCGCCCTCGGCATGGTCCCGGGCGGCGTGCCGGTCTTCCTCCGGCTGCCGGACGGCGCAGTCCTCGGCGCGGCGACCGCACCGGGGTCGGCGCCGGCCCCGGTCCGCCCGGCCGCACCGGCGGCGACCCGACCGGCCGTTGCCACCGCGGCCAAGCCCACCGCCGGAACGACCGCGGCCAAGCCCACCGCCGGAACGACCGCGGCCAAGCCCACCGCCGGAACGACCGTGGCCAAGCCCACCGCCACGACCAAGCCCACCGCCACGACCAAGCCGGCTCCCAAGGTCGCCAGCCGCCCGCCCCGCCAGCCGTCGCCGCCACCGGTGCGCGGAGGTCACGGGTGACCGACGCCCGCCGTCCCCCCGCACCGCGGCCGACCGCCCGCGCCGCCCGCTCCACAGCCGCCCGCCCCACAGCCGGCCGCCCCACAGCCGGCCGCCCCACAGCCGGCCCGCGCACCCAAGCCGCCCAAGCCGCCCCGCGCCGTCCCGCGCCACGTCGCCCCGTGCCCCGGCGTACCCGGCCGCTCGGTCGTCCGGGTGTGCGCCTGCGCGGTGGCCTCGTGGTCGTCCTGGCCGTGCTCGCGCTCCTGGGCGGCCGACTCGTGCAGCTGCAGGGGTTGCAGGCGACGGCGTACGCCGACCAGGCGGCCCAGCAGCGGCTGCGCACCACGGTCCTGCCGGCCGTCCGGGGCCAGATCCTCGCCCGCGACGGCTCGGTCATCGCGGTGTCCGACGACGCCCGGGCGATCTACGCCGAGCCGCGCACGATCGCGGCAGGGGTCTGCCAACCGGGGGCGGCGCGGCCGTGCGCGCCGGCAGCCATCGCGGCCGCGCTCGCCCCGGTGCTGCACCTGGACGTCGCAGCGCTGACGACGACGCTGACGGGTAGCCGCCGGTTCGTCTACCTGGCCCGGGCGCTGGAGCCGGCGGTCGCCAAGCAGGTGCAGGCGCTCGACCTGCCCGGCATCGGCACGTTCGTGGAGTCCCGCCGGCTGCACCCGGCCGGCGAGCTCGCTGCCAACGTCGTGGGCTTCACCGACATCGACGGCAAGGGCGCGGCCGGCGTGGAGCTCGGCTGGCAGCGGCTGCTCGCGGGGGTCGACGGCAAGGCGACGGCTGAGGTCGACCGCGCCGGCCGGGTCATCCCGACCGGCCTGGGCCGGACGCAGCAGGCGGTCGCCGGCCGTGACGTCGAGCTGACGATCGACCGTGACCTGCAGTGGGACGCGCAGCGGCTACTCGCCGCCGAGGTGGCCGCCACCGGCGCGATGGACGGCAGCGTCATCACGATGGATGTCCGGACCGGCCAGGTGCTGGCCTTGGCGACCGCGCCGACCTTCAACCCGGACAACCGGGCCGGCGTCTCAGCCGATGCGATGGGGAACAAGGCGATCAGCGATGCCTACGAACCGGGCAGCGTGAACAAGGTCATCACCGCCGCAGCGGCGCTGCAGGCCGGCGTCGTCACGCCGGACAGCGTCATCACCGTCCCGCCGACCTACCAGGTTGGTGCGCACACGGTGCACGACGCCGAACAGCATGGCCTCGAGCACCTCACCTTTGCCGGGGTGCTCGCCAAGTCGAGCAACATCGGCACCGTCCAGGTGGCGCAGCGGGTCGGGCCACAGGGCATCTACGACATGCTGCGGGCCTTCGGCTTCGGCGAGCGCACCGGGCTGGGGCTGCCCGGCGAGAGCCGCGGTGTCATCCCGACGCCCGACACCTGGTCCGGCAGCTCGATTGCGACCATCCCGATCGGGCAGGGCGTCTCGGCCACCGCCGTGCAGGTCGCGTCGGTCTACGCGACGGTCGCGAACGGCGGCGTGCGGGTCGCTCCGAGCATCGTCCGCGGCACCCGTGACGGGACCGGCCAGCTGACTCCGGCGCCCGTCCCGGACACCCGCCGGGTCATCTCGGCGGACGTCGCCGCGCAATTGCGGACGATGCTCGAGGGCGTCATCTCCGACCAGGGCACGGCGCCCCTCGCGGCGATCCCCGGCTACCGGGTCGCGGGCAAGACCGGCACGGCCCAGCGCGTCGTCAACGGCCGGTACGACGGCAGCTACACCTCGTCGTTCGTCGGCTTCGCGCCGGCCGACGCGCCGCGGCTGGTCACCGCCGTGGTGCTGCAGGGCACCGGTGCCAAGGGCTACTTCGGCGGTCAGGTCGCGGCGCCGGTCTTCGCCGACGTGATGAGCTTCGCCCTGCGCAGCATGTCGATCCCGCCGACCGGGACACGCCCTCCGGCGCTGCGCCTGTCAGTCGACTGAGTCCCGGTAGCCTGCCTCCCGTGCCCGGAACCCCGGTGGGCGTGCGCCCGGCATCCCCTCCGCGCCGCGCCCTTCCCGACCTCCTGACGGTCGTGGCCGGCCTGCGACCCGACCGGCCG
>JAYSQK010000258.1:0-2023 GCA_043721555.1 Frankiales bacterium | reverse complement strand
GGCTGCCGGCGGCCGTCGGGAACTGCGGCGCCGAGCCGGGCTGCCTGCCAGGTCATCAGGCGCATACCGGACCAGAGGAGCAGCGCGAGACCGAGCAGGGCCACGACCACGATCACGGGGACCTCCGGGGGTTCGCCGAGGATGTCCGTCCAGTGTCGTCCAGGTCGCCCGGATGCGCAGGTCGACGATCGAACTCTTGCTCTCGGCGCCCCGTCGGCCGTGGACAGGTCTACCGTGGTCGATGTACCGGCCCCGACATGGCCCCCGGTCCCAAATGAGTCGCTACGAGCGACACGCCGCCGTGAGGCGACCTGACGGGTCGGTACGACGGCCGTCCCGGGCAACCGGGGCGGCCGCTCAACTGCCGGACCCGTTGCCGAGACCTGGAGAGGACGTCGTGCCCGACCGACCGCCGCGCTGCCGGCCGCTGCCCGCCGGCCTGGTCGATGCGCTCGCCGCCCCCGTCCCCGGCGGTCACGAGGCTGAGCTCATCGACCGGCTCGAGTTGGCCCTGGCCGCGCTGCCCGAGGCCGAGCGCACCGCGGTGGTGTCCGCGTACGGCTACGCAGGCGGGCCGGTCGGCGCGGCGGTCGAGCTCGGCCTGGACGTCGCCGACGCCGACGCGGTCACCCGCAACGGCCTGCAGCTGCTGCGGTCCGCCCTGTCCGATCTCGACCCGCACGGGGCACCGCGCAGCTGACCCGGTCGCTCCAGGCCGAGCCACGCGATGCCGATGTCATCGACACCACCCACCCGGAAGGCCCCCTGTGCGCTCCTTCGCCCGCGTCCTGCTCGTCACCAGCCTCGCTGCCGGCCTGGCTGCGCCGTTGACCGGTGCCACACCCGCCCTCGCCGGCTGCGCGCGGGACAGCGGCCGCGCGATCTCCGGCACGGTCACCGGCCAGGACGGGCTCGACGTCAACGTCTCGATCGGGTTCGACGTCGTCGACGCCAACCACCGGCCGATCAACGCCGACCCGGCCACCCCGAGCGACTTCGGCTGTGCCAAGAACGGCAGCCACGGCGGCTACTCGGTCCGCCAGCGCGAGTTCAACCACTTCGTCACCGGCAACGGGACGGCCGCCGGGACGATGCAGCGGAACGGCCAGCGCACGACCCGCACGTGGTCGCTCGGCCATCTGCCGAGCAACGCCGCGGCGGTCTGGATCGAGGTCTACTCCCGCGGCTACACCGGCTCGCCTTGCACCACCTGCTTCAACCCCGGTGACGTCCACAAATACGGCTACGCCAACCGGCAGTACGTCCCGGTCGGCGCCACCCGGCAGAACCTCGTGCTCCCGCTGACCTGCGCCTACGCCGGCAAGACCGGGACGATCAGCGGCCGGGTCGTGAGCAGCACCGGTGCGGCGTACGCGCTGCGCAGCGTCTATGCCTGGACGTCGCACCCCTACAACCTCGGCCCCTATCCGCAGGGTTGGGGTTCGGCCCGGCTCGGCGCGTCGACGGGCAGCTTCAGCATCGCCGCGCTGGCCGGTGGTCAGCCCTATTCGGTCTGGGCCACGACGACCAGCGGCCGGACGATCAAGCGGCTCAACGTGCTGGTGCACGGCTGCCAGAACACCTCGATCAACGTCTCGGGCTGACCGCGCGCCTACTGTCGCCGCATGCGCGTACGACGCACCGGGCTGCTGCTGGTAGCGCTGTCCGCGGGTGGCTGCTCGGGGGGCGGGTCGGTGGCCCCGGCGACGGTGGTGCTCGGTCCGGCCGCCTGCGCCGCTCGCGTCGGCCTGCCGGACACCGTCTGCACCCCTGGCGAGACCGACCCGAGGGTGACCCCGGACCGGATCGCCTCGACGATCTGCCGCCGCGGGTATGCCGCGTCGGTCCGGCCGCCCAAGGAGGTCACCAACCGGATCAAGATCCGGGTGGTGCACCGCTACGGGCTCGACGGCACGCCGTTCGCGGCGATCGAGTTGGACCACCTCGTCCCGCTGTCGCTCGGCGGGGCGAGCACCGAGCGCAACCTGTGGCCCGAGCTGCGGGCCGGCCGGCGCGGCGCCGT
>JAYSQK010000257.1:0-1692 GCA_043721555.1 Frankiales bacterium | reverse complement strand
GTACGACGCGGCTCGGACCGCGACGAGCTGCTGCTCGAGGTAGCCGACGAGCGCCGCGCTCTCGGTGTGCTTGCCCGGACTGAACATGGTGACCTCCATGGGGTGAGGACTCCGACGCTAGGACCCGCAGCGGCCACTTCCTGACCTCAATACGACGATGATGGCAACCGTGGCCAACACGAGTTCGCGGACCCTGCGACTGCTGTCGCTCCTGCAGTCGCAGCGCTACTGGCCCGGGCCCGAGCTGGCCGGCCGTCTCGAGGTGTCGGTGCGGACCCTGCGTCGCGACGTCGACCGGCTCCGTGAGCTCGGCTACCCGGTGCAGGCCGCGCGGGGCGTGGATGGTGGCTACCAGCTCGCCGCCGGGGCCTCGCTGCCGCCGCTGGCCCTGGACGACGAGGAGGCCGTGGCCCTGGCCGTCGGCCTGCAGGCGGCGACCGCCAGCACCGTGGCAGGGATGGCCGAGCCGTCGTTGCGGGCACTCGCCAAGGTCGTCCAGGTGATGCCTGCGCGGCTGCGCCGGCAGGTCGACGCCCTGCGCGCGATGACGGTGACCGCGTCCTGGGGACCTCGCGCGACCGGCCCGGACCCGGCCGTCCTGCTTGCCGCCGCGCAGGCCTGCCGGGCCGGCGAAGGCCTCACCCTCGACTACACCGCTGCCGACGGGGCCCGGACCGCACGGCTGGTGGAACCCCACCGCCTGGTCTGCCTCGGCGAGCGCTGGTACCTGCTCGCGTACGACCTGGACCGCCAGGCCTGGCGCAACTTCCGCCTCGACCGCATCACCGCGTTGGCTCCCGACGGCCGGCGCTTCCGGCCGCGGGAGCTGCCGGCCGGGGACGCTGCTGCCTTCGTCCGGCAGAGCATCAGCTCCGCCCCGGTGAGCTACGCGGTCCGGGCGGTGCTGCACTGCCCCGCGGCGGCGGCGAAGGACCGGCTCGGCCGGTGGGCGCACCTGCAGGAGCTGCCCGGCGACCGCTGCCTGCTGACGATCAGCACGGAATCCCTGGTGTGGGCAGCGATGGCCCTCGGCTCGGCCGGAGCCGACCTCTCGGAGGTCCAGCCGGCGCAGCTCGTCGCGCTGCTACGCGCCTGGTCCGACCGGTTCGCCCGCGCCACCGAACCCGCCCCGACCCACACCTGACGGGACGAGATCTGTCGCGGTCGATCAGCCGGTCACGGCGTCCAGGGCTGCCCGAGCCTCATCGTCCAGGACGAGGTCTCCAGCGGCGAGGTTCTGCTCCAGGTGCGGGACCGACGAGGTCCCCGGAATCAGCAGGACGTTCGGCGACAGCGCCAGCAGCCAGGCGAGCGCCACCTGCGACGCCGTGGCGCCGAGCCGGGCCGCGGTGGCGACGACCGCCGGCTCGTCGCGGACGTTGTCGACGCCGAACCCGGAGCCGAGCGGGAAGAACGGCACGAAGGCGATCCCGCGGGCGGAGCACACCTCGAGCACCGGCAGCGAGCTGCGGTCGACGACGTTGAGCGGGTTTTGCACGCAGGCCAACTCGGTCACCTCGAGCGCCCGGTTGAGCTGCTCCAGGCTGCAGTTGGACAGCCCGACGCCGGCGATCAGCCCGTCGTCGCGGGCCCGCACCATCGCGGCCAGCTGATCCTCGAGCGCCGGGTCGTCGCCCATCAGCCGCAGGTTGACCGCGCCGAGCTGTTCGACGCCCAGGCTCGCCAGGTTGT
>JAYSQK010000256.1:0-4397 GCA_043721555.1 Frankiales bacterium | reverse complement strand
GGCGAGCAGTGCAGCGCGGTCAGGCCGAGCTCGTGCAAGCCGGTGATCGCACCGATCACGTCGGCGAGCGCGTCGAGGGCGCCCACCTCGTGGAAGTGGACCTGCTCGACCGGTACCCGGTGCACCGCCGCCTCGGCCGAGGCCAGCGCGCCGAACACCTCGAGCGCGGTACGGCGTACCGGGGTGGGGAGGTCGGCGGTGGTGAGGATGGTGCGGACGTCGGCCCAGGTGCGCGGGGTGACCGGCTCCGCGCACCGCACCTCGACCCGGGTGGCGCCCAGCCCAGCCCGCACCGCCGGCTGCTCCACGAGGGTGATCGGCTCGACGCCGAGGGCGTCGACAGCCTGCTGGAGGGTGCCGAGCGGGACGCCGGCGTCGACAAGCGCACCGAGCAGCATGTCGCCGCTCGCCCCCGCCTGGCCATCGATCCAGCCAATCACCGTGCGACCGCCCGGCGAGCCACCCTTGCAGCGAAAACCCCTGCCCCGAAGCCGTTGTCAATGTTGACGACCGTCACACCTGGCGCGCAGGAGTTGAGCATCCCGAGCAGCGCGGCGAGTCCACCGAAGGCGGCGCCGTAGCCCACTGAGGTCGGTACCGCGACCAGTGGCGTGCCCACGAGCCCGCCGACGACCGACGGCAGGGCGCCCTCCATCCCGGCGACGACCACCAGGCAGTCGGCCCGGTCCAGGACCGGTCGCGCCGCGAGCAGCCGGTGCAGCCCGGCGACCCCGACGTCGTCGACCCGCTCCACCCGGGCGCCGAACGCCCGGGCGGTCACCGCGGCCTCCTCGGCGACCGGGCCGTCGGAGGTGCCCGCCGCGAGCACGGCGACGAGGCCGCGCGGCGCGGGTGGCTCCCCGACCAGGACCGTGCGGGCGTCGCTGCCCAGCGCAGCGGACGTCTCCGGTGAGCACCTGGTGACGAGCACGTGCGGGGAGGAGGCGCGTACGGCGGCGACGACATCGAGGACCTGCTGGGTCGTCTTGCCGGCCGCGTAGACGACCTCCGGGTCGCCCGTGCGCAGCGCC
Source organism: Frankiales bacterium (assembly GCA_043721555.1). Taxonomy (GTDB): domain Bacteria; phylum Actinomycetota; class Actinomycetes; order Mycobacteriales; family SCTD01; genus JAYSQK01. The sequence continues at coordinate 3,366 of JAYSQK010000256.1, read as the reverse complement.
CGGTGGGTGTCGACCAGGGCGTGCTCCAGCTCGGCGTACGGCGCGACGGCGAGCACGTCGAGGGCGTCGGCCGGCGCGACCGAGCCCGCCGCGACGGCGGTGAGCAGTCGTTGCACCTCGTCGCGGTCCACGGGCCTGGAGCCTAATGCGGCCGGTCAGAGCTCGAAGATCACCTCGTCCGGGTCGCGCCGTGGTGGCGGCGTGACGGGGCCGCCGACCCCCAGGCGAAGGACCAGCTGGGCCGTGCCGGGCAGGGCGAGGTGCTCGCGCATCTCGGCCCTGATGGCGACGTGTTCCACCGGCTGGTTCAGGTACGACGCGTGCACGCCCACTGCGGCGGCCCGCAGCAGCATCGCGGCGAGCGCCTGGCCGGCCAGCAACCAGTCCGGTGGGCGGTCGCCCGGGGTGCACAGGACCCCGATGATCGGAGCGTCCCGGCCGGGCCGGTCCTGCGCCGGCCGGGAGGTGTTGCTCGAGAAGTCGCGCTGGACGAACTCGGCCCGGTAGGAGGCCGCCGCGCCGCGGGTGTGGTCGGTGGGCACACCGTCGGCGCGTGGGTCGCCCGGCTCCCGCAACCACGGGGCGAGCTCGTCATCGACCCCGGCGTGCCGCAGGAGCAGCCGGTCGGCGCGGTCGACGAGGCTGGCCAGGGTCGCCCGGTCGCCAGGTGTGCTGACCAGCCGGAGCCAGGCACCGTGCTCCTCCGCGGCGGACTGGAGGTCGAACCGCAGATCGCTCGGGGCAAGGTCTGCATCGAGTGGTCCTCGATCGGTACGCCGTCGTGGCACCGCCGCGAGCAGGGCGCGGTCGTCCTCGGAGCTGTCCCAACCGCCGACCTCCACGAGGCGGGCCAGCGGTCCGCCGCCCCCGTCCGGTTGCAGCGTCACGTTCGGCTGGAAGCCATGTGCGCGCGCCGCGACACAGGCCGTCTCGACCGCCGCGCCGCAGGAGATGGTGACCTCGCGACGGTGTGGGTCGGTCGCCGTCAGCAGCCGGATCGGGTCCGCCCAGATCTCGAGCGTGTCCCCGCGCACCACGAAGCGCCACGGTTGGGTGTTGTGTTTCGACGGCGCCCAGCGCGCGACGGCTGCGTACCAGGCCAATCTGGTCGCGGCGTCAGCGGATCTCTCCGGCTCGGTCGGCCAGGGTCGGGGCAGGACCGGTGCGGTGCCCATGGTTCCTCCTCGATGTCGCTCCTCGAGGATGGTCCGGCCCGGCGCGGCCGCGCCAGGTACCAAGGTCCCGCCCGGTGCGGACCTTGGTCATGCACGGGGTTGGTGGACGCGGCGTGCGGAGGTCCTGGGTCCTTGGCCTCTGTCGCGGACCGCACCGGTCGGCGACGATGGTCAGCGGATCTGGCAGCTTGGGAGCAGTCATGGCGGTTGGCAGCACCCCCCGGCGGTCCGTCCTCGGCCTGCTCGGCAGCATCCGGGCGCTGCCGGGCGGCGCACTCGGCAATGCGCGTCAGGCAGCCCGTGAACTCTCCGTGCTCGTCGCCCAGCGGACGTTGCTCACGGCCGACCTGGGCACCGATGCCGACGCCGGTTCCGAACCGGGCGCCCTGGGGCGGCTGACCCGACAGGAGTGCCTGGCGCTGCTCGCCGCCAGACAGGTCGGCCGGCTGGCCTACATCGCCAGGGCCGGCGTCCCGGACATCGTTGTCGTGAACTACGCGATGGACGGTGCCGCTGTGCTGATCGCATCCGGCCCCGGTCCCAAGCTGCAGGCCGCCGAGCGCCGCGAGCTGGTCGCCTTCGAGGTGGACGAGGTCGACGAGACCGCCCGACGCGGTCGCAGCGTGGTCCTGGTCGGCCGGGCGAGCCGCCTGTCGGTCGCCGAGCAGGATCGGTTGGCCGGGGCACTTCCGGAGCCGTGGGCAACCGGCCCGAGACGCCACCTCATCCGGATCGAACCGGGACGGCTGGAGGGTCGGCGGCTCAGCTGACTGGCCGAAGACTGGCCGCCCGGTCCGGTCAGGCCCGCTAACGTACGGGGGTGCTCCTCCAGCCGCAGGCCCTCGAGATCGTCGCGATCGCCGCCGCGGCCACCGCGCTGCTGTCCCTCGGGGTGTGCCTCGCGCTGGCCGTCCGGGTGGGTCGGCTCGCCAAGGCCCACACCGTCCTCACCGGCAGCGACGCCTCGGCCTCCTTCGTCGAGGTCGTCGGCCGCCAGCAGCGGGAGGCCGAGGGGCTGCGCGTCGACGTACGCGCGGTCCGCGAGGACCTCGCCGCGGCCCGGGCGGATCTGTCCGACGCGCTGCGGCACGTCGCCGTCGTCCGCTACGACGCCTTCGGCGACATGGGTGGTCGGCTGTCGTTCTCGGCTGCCCTGCTCGACGACGCCGGTGACGGTCTGGTGCTGACGAGCATCAACGGGCGCAGCGAGACCCGCACCTACGCCAAGGGTGTCGTGTCCGGGGAGAGCGACCATTCGCTGTCGCCGGAGGAGCTGGAGGCGATTGGCTACGCCACCAAAACGCTGACCCGGCCGGTCGAGACGGTGGAGCCGCCCGCCCGCCGACGCCGCTTCTCGCGGGCCTGACGTGCCGGGCACGCCCCCGCCGCGGTTCGGCTACCTCGGCCCCGCCGGCACGTTCGCCGAGGCGGCGCTCAGGACCCTGCCGGCCGCGTCGCGGGCGGACCGGCAGCCGCACGCCTCCGTCGCTGCCGCCCTCGAGGCCGTACGCCGGGGCGAGTGCGACAGCGCGGTCGTGCCGATCGAGAACTCCGTCGAGGGCTCGGTGCCCACGACGCTCGACGAGCTCGCGACCGGCGAGCCGTTGCAGATCGTGCGCGAGATCGTGCTGCCGGTCAGCTTCGCCCTGCTGGTCCGCCCGGGCAGCACGCTCGCCGACATCCGGACGGTCGCGACGCACCCGCACGCCGAGGCCCAGTGCCGACGCTGGCTGCGAGCGGAACTCCCCGAGGCAGCCGTCGTGCTCGCGCCCTCGACGGCGGACGCCGCCCGGTCGGTGTCCCTCGGCGTCTACGACGCGGCCATCTCGGCGCCGGTGGCTGCCGAGCACTACGGCCTGAGCCCACTCGCCAGCGAGATCCACGACAACGAGGGCGCAGTCACCCGGTTCGTGCTGGTGTCGCGCCCCGGCCCACCTCCGGCCCGCACCGGGTCCGACCGCACCGCGCTCGTGGTGGTCGCCGACGACCGGCCAGGCTCGCTGCTCGGCATCCTCACCGAGTTCAGCGTGCGGGGCATCAACCTCACCCGGATCGAGTCCCGACCGACCGGTGGGCGACTCGGTCGCTACGTCTTCTCGATCGACTGCGAGGGCCATGTCGCCGATGCGCGGGTCGGTGAGGCGCTCTCGGCCCTGCGCCGCACCTGCGGCGAGGTTCGCTACCTCGGCAG
>JAYSQK010000255.1:0-1500 GCA_043721555.1 Frankiales bacterium | reverse complement strand
GTGGCAGTCCGGCCGCTGCAGCCGACTGCCAGCAGACCCATCACGACAGCGCACACCGTCACCGCCCCGGTGCTCAGCTGGCGAGCGCAGCGCTCTTCGGCTGGGCGATGAGGTCCATCACCACCGCGACAGCGCTGCTGGTTTTGGAACCCGGGACCTCGAGCAAGATGCGGCTGCCCAGCGGGACACCACGGGCCAGGTTGAACGGCCGGCCGCTGGCAGCGGTCACGGTCACCCCGGCCGGGCTGCCGCGACTGAAGGTCGAGCCCGCACGCGCGCCGGTGTACTTCGTCGCGACGTACTGCACGATGAGCAGGCCGGTCGTGACTGGGGCACCGGTGCCCTTGGCGAGCACGGTCATGGTGGGCGTCGCCGGGGCCTTTGCGCCCTTGCCGACGGTGACCTTCGGCATGGCACCCAACGCACCGGTGACCGTCACACCCGGGGTCGCAACGCGCTGCAGGACAGCCCTGGAATCCCCTCGCGCCGAGCGGTTGTAGGCCGCGACGACATCGACCACGAACACCAGCGTGTCGCTGCCCTTGATGCCGGCCCGTGCGTTGCCGGTCGATCCGTAGCCCTTGTCCGGCGGCACGCTCAACTCCAGCCGGCTCCCGACCTTCACCCCCACCAGCACATCGTCCCAGCCGGTGATGACCTTGCCCCGGCCGATCACGAAGCCGGCCGGCGCCCGACGGTCGTAGCTGTTGTCGAACACCGCACCCCGCCAGACCTGGCCAAGATAGTCGGCGACCAGCAGATCCCCGTTCGCGACCGCGCGCCCGGTCCCGGCCCGCAGGACCTTGCTCTGCAACGTCGTCGGCGGCGTTGCGCCCTCGAAGCCGAAGGTGGGTTTGCTGCCGTAGGCACCGGCAACGCTCGGCAACGCCGACGAGGGGCGGGCCTTGGCGCCCGAACCGCAACCAACCAGGACGGTCGGCGCCAACATGGTCAACAACACGACGAGCCCGACCCGGCGTACGTGCGACGACATACCCAACACCTGGTGCCCTCCGACATGCACGACGACTCCGACCTTTCCGCCCGAGACGTAGTCATAGTGACCCGACCTTGGGGGGACCTTGGACGTCGCCGGCGGCACGCTCGTCGCGCAGTCAGGTCACGGTCAGGAACCATCCGCACACTCAGTGCGATGACGACGTTGCAGCAGTCCCCCCGCCGCCAGATGTTGAACAAGGTGCCAGAGGTCACCGTGTACTTCTGGATCATCAAGGTGCTGTGCACCACCGTCGGCGAGACCTTCGCGGACAACCTCAACCAGCAACTCAGCCTCGGGCTGACCAACACCAGTTTGATCATGGGCGGCCTGCTCGTCGGATGCCTGGTGTTCCAGTTCCGGGCCAGCCGCTACGTCCCGGGCATCTACTGGCTGGCGGTCGTGCTGATCAGCGTCGTGGGCACGTTGATCACCGACAACCTCACCGACAACCTCGGCATCTCGCTGATCACGACCACGGTGGTCTTCACGATCGCGCTCGC
>JAYSQK010000254.1:0-8430 GCA_043721555.1 Frankiales bacterium | reverse complement strand
GCGGTCGTGTTGGAGTTGCCGTAGCCGACGATCTTGCCGCCGCGCGTGGTGGTCGTCTTGAACCACGCCTCGACCGAAAGTGCCACCAGGTTCGCGGTTGTCGTCCCCCGCACGCACCCGCTCGCGCCGTCGAACAGCACCGAGCTGCTGGTTTCTCGCGCGAACGGTCCGGCCTGGCCGCCGGTCACGCCGGTCGCGTTGTAGGTGCCGGTCTGGGTCCCGGAGGCACTGCTGTCCAGCGCGACGCCGGTTGCTGGGTTCTGGGCCAACTTCCAGAACAGCAGCGGGGTGTCGGCGAGCACCGCCGCGGCGTAGTTGCCGGGACCGAACTGCGCGCTCGGGTCCAGCACCCAGGAGTCTGCCGAATTCGACGTCGTGGCGCTGAAGGCCGCGAGTGACAGTGCCGGGGTGCGGACCGATCCGGTGCTTGGGGCGGCGACAGCGATCACAGCGAGCACAGCGACAGCTGCCGGGCGCGCCCCCGGTCGCCAGCGCCGCCCGATTCGGCCCGAGGCGCGTCGACGTTGCGCCCGGTCCCACCGGACGAGCGCGGCGGCCAGCGCAGTCACCACCAACCAGCCGGCGAGCGGCAGGACCTGGCCGGTGTGCAGCCACAGCGTTGGCAGCCCGGCGTACGGGACGAGCAGCCGGCCGACGCCGATGACGTCCGCGGGCGGCGTCGCGGCGCTGTCGTCGTGGCTGTTCGCGTCGCCCCGGGTGAGGAAATTCCCGGCCGGGTCCCTGCCGACATAGCGGTGCGACAGCAGCCGACTACGGTTGCCGATCTCGCGGGTGAGCACGACGTTGCCGAGCCGGACCGCGCTCGGTTCGGTGGGCGCCGAGACCAGGACCGACCCGACCGGGAGCCGCGGGCTCATCGAGCCGGACGACACGACCGTGCTGTGCCACCCCAGTAGCGCCGGCGTCGTGGTCCACACCAGGCAGCCGAGCAGGAACGCCAGCCAGACCCGGGCGCCGAAGACCAACGCGACGCGGCCCCACCGCTCCCCCGGCAAGACCGGGGGGGCGGTGGGGGCGGCGCTCGTCTCAGACTTCAGGCTGGTCATCGTGGGGCCTCACCGGGCTCAGCCGGATCAGACGCTGTCGGCCTCCCAGACGAAGGTGGCTGCGGCGGTGCCGTTCTGGACGGAGTTCGGGGTCGCCGCGTCGACGGTGTAGGTGAAGCGGTAGGTCCGGGTCTCGGTCGGGGTGCCGGTGAGCGCGAACGAGCCGACGCCGGAGGCAAAACCGGTTGCGGTCGTGCCGAGGTTCGCCAGGGTGCCGGTGAAGTCGGTCGCAGCGGCCGAGAAGCCGGTGCACGAGCCGAACGAGCCGCCGGTGCCCTCCTCGACCGTCAGGTTGAGGTAGGTCGACAGGGCGTTGGTGGTGGTCACGGCGCTGGAGTACATCTTCAAGGTCGACGCGACCGTCGAGGTTGAGCTCACGACGATGCACTTCTGACCGGTGGACCCGGGCTTGAGCTTGGTCGCGGTGAACATCGCGGCGCCGCTGTCGTCGTCGGTCAGGACGACCTGCCCGGCAGCCCAGCTGTTTGCCGGGTTGTTAGTGGTGCCGGAGAAGGCCGCGTAGGACGACTGGTAGACCAGGCCACCGCTGGCGAGCAGCGCGAAGGGGACCGCCAGCGTCTTGACGACGGTGGCCTTGCTGACAGACAGGCGACGGGACACGATCGGCTCCTTGGAAACCGGGGACTGGTAGCCCGGGGATCCGGTGCTAAACAGTCTTTCGGCGCCGGTGGGGGAAAGATCAAGCCGGAAGCTGTAGTCCTTTCGTGCTGTCTTGACACCCGATCGGGTATCGAGAGTGACCAGTCCCAGCGTCAGCCGGCGGCCCGCTTGAGGACGTCGGCCGGGAAGGCCCCGGCCGCGACGCACCGCTCGCCCCACACTTCGAGCCGGTCGCACACGTCGTCCAGACGGTCCCCGAGTACGTCGACAACCGACTGCTCCTGTGCGTCGGTGCGGGCCTCGACGTCGGCACGCGCGTCCCGCCCGGCGCCCGTGAGCTGGCCGTCGACGACCCAGCCGCGGCTCGACAGCCCGGCCACCGCAGCGTCCATCGCCTCGGGCGACCAGCCACGCGTGCCCGTGTAGGACAGCAGCGGCATGCCGATCCACAACTCGGTGAGCACATTCATCTCGACCGGGCCGAGCCCGGCGGCGGCAGCTGCGGCGACGTGGCTGTCACCGCGGTGCTCACGCACGAGATCGCAGGCCCACCACAGCCGCTGCACCGGGTCGGCGGGGCGCCCGCGGTCCCGCAGCCCACTGAACAGCGGTCGCCCGGTGCCGTCCGCGGCCACGGCGGCGCCGGCCAGCACGTCGGCGACCTCGGTGGGGTCGTCCCCGCCGAGCACCGCCGACAGGCTGGCGACCGTCGCCTCGTCACGCGCGGCCAGCAGCACCGGCCGGGCCACCGCTGCCCGCGCCCCGTCGTACAGGGCGGCGACCAGGCCCGGCTCGAACCAGGCGAATGACGACGCCACCACGGCACCAACGGGTTCGCCGAGGCCGGCGGCGCGACCGCCGACGTAGGCGCCGAGGAAGTCCAGACCCAGCTCCGCCAGGCGCTCGTTGGTCAACCGGTTCCAGACGGCGTGCATGGCGACCGGCTCGCAGGCGTCGCGAAGGCGTCGGGCGGGAGCGCCCCCCGTGACGGCCTCGGGCAGCAGCGTGCCCTCGGGGCGCGGGGCGAAGAAAGCGGCGACGGCATCGGCGTAGTCCATGGGCAGTCCTTCGTGGGGGAGGATGCGCAGCGTGCAGCGGTCCGCCGCCGCGCACAAGAGACAGGAGCAGATCATGCCCACGCCAACCGTCCCGATCGCGGTGACCGGAGCGACCGGGCGGATCGGCGGTCGCATCGCCACCCGGCTGGCTGCCGCCGGCCTGCGCCAGCGGTTGCTGGTGCGCGATGCGGCCCGGGCGCCGGCCCTGCCCGGGACGGACAATGCCGTCACGACGTACGCCGATCTGGCGGCGAGCACGCAGGCGCTCCGTGGCGTCCAGACGCTGTTCATGGTGTCGGGCGCCGAGGCGGTCGACCGGGTGGACCAGCACCGCACGTTCATCGACGCCGCGGTCGCCGCAGGAGTGACCCGGGTCGTCTACACCTCCTTCGTGGGGGCTGCGCCGGATGCGACGTTCACCCTCGTCCGGGATCACTGGGCCACCGAGGAGCATCTGCGGCGCAGCGGTCTGCAGACGGTCGTGCTCCGGGATTCGCTCTACCTCGACGTCCTGTCGGACTTCGTGGGCGCCGACGGGGTGCTGCGGGGACCGGCTGGGGACGGCCTGGTCGCCGGCGTCGCCACCGACGACATCGCCGACGCCGCCGTGCAGGTGCTCACCGACCCGGCCGCCCATGACGGCCACACCTACGAGCTCACCGGGCCGGCGGCACTCAGCCTCAACGAGATTGCCGCGATCCTGTCCGCGCACCGCGGGACACCGGTGACCTATGTGGACGAGACCGTCGAGCAGGCCTACGCCTCGCGCGCCGGGTTCGCCGCCCCGCGGTGGCAGCTCGACGCATGGGTGAGCACCTACTCGGCGATCGCGGCAGGCGAGATGGCTCGGGTGACAGGCGATGTCGAGCTGCTGACCGGTCATCCGGCGACGTCGCTGGTCGAGCTCCTGCAACGCCCCTGAGGCTCAGAGGTATTCGAGCTGGACCTCGTCGGTCGTCGGGTGCGACTGGCAGGTCAAGACGACTCCCGCGGCCAGCTCGTCGGGCTCAAGGGCGTAGTTGACGTCCATCTCGACAGCCCCGCCGGTCACCCGGGCGCGGCAGGTGCCGCAGACGCCGCCCTTGCACGCGTACGGCGCATCCGGCCGGACCGCCAGGACGGCGTCGAGCACCGAGCCGCCGTCGCGGTCGAGCAGCACCGTCGTGCTCCGGCCGTGCAGCAGGGCGATGACCGTGCTGGCGCCGGCGACCTGACCGGCCGGGCGGGGCGACCGGGGCGGCGGCGGGTCGGCGTGGAACAGCTCGACATGCACCGATCCCGGGTCGGCCCCGGCGGCCAGCAGGGCCGCCCGCCCGTCGGTGACGACCCCGAACGGCCCGCAGAGATACCACTCGTCGACGTCCTCGACCGGGACGAGGGTGGCGAGCAGCCGCTCGAACCGCTGCCGGTCGAGCCGCCCGCTGAGCAGGTCCGAGGCCTGCTCCTCGCGGGACAGGACGTGCAACACCTGCAGCCGGGCCGGATGACTGTCCTTGAGATCGGCCAGCTCCTCGAGGAACATCACGTCACGGCTGGTCCGATTGCCGAACAGCAGGACGACCTCGCTGTCGGGCTCGACCTCCAGCGCGGTGGTCGCGATGGACAGCACCGGGGTGATGCCGCTGCCGGCCGCGACCAGGCCGTAGCGCCGACGCCTCTGCGGATCCAGGCTCGGCCCGAACCGGCCGGCCGGCGGCAGCACCTCCAGGGAGTCGCCCACCTGCAGGCCGTCGGTGGCCCAGGACGAGAACGCGCCGCCGTCGAGCCGCTTGACCGCCACCCGAAGCGGCCCGGCCACAGCACTCGAGCAGACCGAGTAGGTGCGCCGCAGGTCCTGTCCGTCGATGACCCGGCGCAGGGTGAGATGCTGCCCCGGCGTGAAACGGTAGGCCTGCTCGAGATCGGCTGGTACCTCGAACGTCACCGCCACCGCGTCCGCCGTCAGCCGGTCGACCGAGCCGACCCGCAGCAGCGAGAAGCCTGCAGCATCAGGCACTCAGTGGTCCTTGAACCAGTCGAAGGGCTCGCGGCAGACCCGGCACCGCCACAGCGCCTTGCAGGAAGTCGAGGAGAATCTGGTCAGCTCCTCGGTGTCGGCCGAGCCGCAGTTCGGGCAGTCGATCACCGGCCGCCGGCCCAGCGTCACCGGCACCGGTCCGTCGGCCGTCCTCGTCGGCGGCGCGATGCCGTGCTGGCGCAGCCGCGCCCGGCCGGTCTCGGACATCCAGTCGGTCGTCCAGGCCGGTGCGAGCACGGTGCGCACCGTCACGTCGTACCAGCCGTGTGCGGCCAGTGCGGCGTCGATGTCGGCCCGGATCTCCTGCATCGCAGGGCAGCCGGAGTACGTCGGGGTGATGGTGACCGTAATGGACCCGCCGTCGACCTCGACGTCGCGCAGGATCCCCAGGTCCTCGATGGTGATGACCGGGATCTCGGGATCGGTGACGGCGGCCAGGACGGCGCGAACCTCGGCGGTGCTGGTCACCAGCTCGCCCCCGGGTGGGACCGGTGCAGATGCTGCAACTCCGCCAGCAGGAACCCGAAGCTGGTCGTGTGCTCGCCGCGCCGACCACCGGTCGGCCGCCACGCCGTCTCCGGCACCGTGAGCGTCGCCTCGTCGAGGACCTCCTGCACGGTCGCCCGCCACTGCGGCTCGAGCAGGTCGGGGTCGGCGGCGACGCCGCGAGCCACGAGTCGGTCCAGCAGCGGGTCGCGCTCGAACAACTCGAAGGCGTAGGGCCACACCTCATCGAGCCCGGTCTGCACCCGGTGGTGCGACTCCGGTGTCCCGTCGCCGAGCCGGACGACCCAACTCCGCGCATGGTCGAGGTGATAGGCCGATTCCTTGACGGACTTGCCGGCCACCCCGGCCAGCACCTCGTCGGCGGAAGTGGACAGCGCCGCCCACAGCGGCAGCTGGTAGGCGCTGACGAGCAGCTGCCGGGCCATGGTCCGGCCGAAGTCGCCACCGTCGAGCTCGACGAGCTGGCAGTTGGTGAAGTCCGGCTCGTGCCGCAGGAACGCCAGGTCGTCCTCGTCGCGGCCCCGGCCCTCGAGCTCCCCGGCCCGGGTCAGCAGGGTGCGGGCCGCGCCGAGCAGGTCCAGTGCGATGTTGAGCAGCGCAACATCCTCCTCGAGCTGCGGCGAACGGGCCGCCCACTCGCACAGCCGCTGTCCGAGCACGAGCGCGTCGTCGCCGAGCCGGAGCGCGTAGCCAGCGACATCGTGGTCGACCAGCGTCTCGGTCACAGGTGGGTCAGCCCCGCCGGGACGTCGTAGAAGGTCGGATGGCGGTAGCTCTTGTCGCCGGCCGGGTCGAAGAACGCGTCCTTCTCCTCCGGGCTGCTCGCGACGACCTCAGCCGCGGGGATGACCCAGATGCTGACGCCTTCCTGCCGCCGGGTGTAGACGTCGCGGGCGTTGCGCAGCGCCATGTGCGCGTCGGGGGCGTGCAGGCTGCCGACGTGGGTGTGGGCGAGCCCGCGCTTGGGCCGCACGAACACCTCCCACAGCGGCTGCGAGCTCATGCTGCCCGCCGGAGCCGCTGTTTCCCGGCGTACGCCTGCGCGGCCTCGCGCACCCAGGCACCCTCGTCGTGGGCGGCCAGCCGGTTGGTGAGTCGCTCGCGGTTGCATGGGCCATCACCGCGCATGACCGTGAAGAACTCCGACCAGTCGATCTCGCCGGACCGGTAGTGCCCGCCCTCGAAGGACAACTCCGGGTCGGGGATGGTGAGCCCGAGATACTCGGCCTGCGGGACAGTCGCGTCGACGAAGCGCTGGCGCAGCTCGTCGTTGGAGAAGCGCTTGATGCCCCAGGCCATCGACTGGGCGCTGTTGGGACTCTCGGTGTCGCTCGGCCCGAACATCATCAGCGCCGGCCACCACCAGCGGTCGAGCGCGGCCTGGGCCATCCGGCGCTGCTCAGGCGTGCCGTTCGCCAGCACGGTCATGGCCTCGAAGCCCTGCCGCTGGTGAAAGCTCTCCTCTTTGCAGACCCGCGTCATGGCGCGGGCGTAGGGGCCGTAGGAGCAGCGGGTGAGGGGGACCTGGTTGACGATCGCGGCGCCGTCGACGAGCCAGCCGATCGCGGCGACGTCGGCCCAACTGGTGGTCGGGTAGTTGAAGATCGTGGAGTATTTCTGCTTGCCGGCGTGCAGCAGGTCGAGCAGCTCGGCCCGGTCGACGCCGAGGGTCTCGGCGGCGCTGTAGAGGTAGAGCCCATGGCCGGCCTCGTCCTGCACCTTGGCCACCAGGATGCACTTGCGTCGCAGTGACGGTGCGCGCGTGATCCAGGCGCCTTCGGGCTGCATGCCGATGATCTCCGAGTGGGCGTGCTGGGCGATCTGCCGGATCAGGGTGCGCCGGTAGCCCTCCGGCATCCAGTCCCGTGGCTCGACCCGGTCGTCGGCGTCGATCCGGGCCTGGAACGTCTGCTCGTCGGACAACGCAACGGCCTCCTTCAATCCCGAACGGTTGGTCGAATACTGCGCTCGGCGGCGCTGGGTGTCAAGGTCGGGCCGCTACCGTCGGGTCGTGGACGAGACCCCGCAGTCGCCGCGGCGGCCGGGGCGGCCGGCCCGGTTCACCCTTGACGAGCTGCTCGCGGTGGTCGCGCGCGAGTTCCTGGCCCGCGGCTACGACGCCACCAGCATGGACGACCTCGGCCGGGCCACCGGCCTGACGAAGTCGACCTTCTACCACCACGTCGCGGGCAAAGAGGAGCTGCTCCGGCTCGCGGTGGCCCGAGCGGTCGATGCGCTGTTCGCCGTCCTCGACGAGCCTGCGAGCACCAGTGGTCAGGCCGTCGACCGGCTCGAGCACGTGCTCCGGCGCAGCGCTGACGTGCTCGTCGAGCAACTGCCCTACGTCACGCTGCTGTTGCGGGTGCGCGGCAACACCGAGGCCGAGCGGTGGGCCCTGTCCCGGCGGCGGGAGTTCGACACCCAGCTGAGCGCGCTCGTGCAGGCGGCCATCGACGAGGGCGACGTCCGCGCCGACCTCGACCCGCGTCTGGTGACGCGGCTGCTGTTCGGCATGGTCAACAGCTTGGTCGAGTGGTACCGCCCCGGCGTACACGATGTGTCCGAGGTGGCGGAAGCCCTGGTGGCGCTGGCGTTCGGCGGCCTGCGCCTCCCCCCGCCGATCCCCCCGCCCCCGCCGACCCCCGCGCCGATCATGGACGTTCTGCCGCCCGGCCGAGCGTGAGAGGGCAGCACAAACTCCATGATCGGCGCAGAGGAGGGGGTGGCCATTCCCTTGAGCCGCCGCTGCCGCCGCCGCTGCCGCCGCCACGACAGCTGCGTGGGCCTACTTCCCCCCGTCGCGATGGCCCTCTTTGCCACAGCATGCTCGCTTCGGATCCGTCGTACGACGGGGAAGTGGCCGGGCAGCACCAAGCCCCACTGGGCGGCCGATCTTGACGTTATGGTCGCCCGTCACGGCGTGTCGCCGACCAGTTCGTCAAGATCGCCGCAGGGAAGGGACCGCTGCAGGGAAGGGATCGCCGCCGGAAGGGACCGCTGCAGGGAAGGGGTCGCCGCAGAGGCCAAGGTCGCCGCGTGGCCCAACGATCGCCGCAGCGGCAAGAGCACCGCGGACAGCGAGTCAGCCGCGCAGGTCCAGTACCCGCTGCGCCTTGCCCTGCGACCGCTCGAGCGCTCCCGGCTCGACGACGTCGCAGGC
>JAYSQK010000253.1:0-4371 GCA_043721555.1 Frankiales bacterium | reverse complement strand
GGGGTCGCGGTCACGACCAGCAGCCCGAACACGGCGAGCAGCAGCAGCACGGGTACGGCGACCCAGGGGGTCAGCGCCGTGCGCAGCGGCTCACCGAGCAGGAACCCGACGATGCCGCCCTTGTCACTGCGCGCCAGCTGTCCGCGTACGACGTGCAGCACGCCGAGGCCGCCGAAGGACAGCGCGGACCAGCCGACGAACAGCCGACCTCGGCCGCCTTTGCTGACCGGGTGGCGCAGCACCCGCCACGCGCCGAGAGCGAGCACCGGCGGCAGCAGCAGCGCGCCGCGGCCGAGCAGGCCGGCGAGCAGCCCGGCGACGGCATCGCCGGCCGCGCCCGCGTGCCACCAGGCGCCGGTCGCGGCGACGAGCGCCAGGGCGAGCAGCAGCAGCCCCCGGCCGTCCCGGCGATGGGCCGGGTCGAGATCGCGGGCCCCACCGGTCGCGGCGCGGGTGGCGCCGCCGACCCCTGCCGCCACGAGCCGGAAGGTGCGGCCGACCAGGTGGCCGAGACCGGCCAGCAGCGGGTTGGGGCCGCGCCGGACCGGTGGGCGCCGGCGGCCCTGGCTCGGCCTCGAGCTGGACGACCGGGCGGGAGGTCGCTTGCGGGGCGGCGCCTTCCGCGCCGCCGGACGTGCGCCCCCGCTGCGTGGGCGGGACGTGGTGGTCGCACGGGAGGCCATGGTGAGGACGCTACCGGTGCAGTACCACCAGTCACACGTGTCCCACCCGCGACACGCCGCACGGGGGGACGCGAGGCCCGTACCACTGCCCCGGCGTACCCCTTGCGCGCCCGATCATGGAACTTGTGCCGTCACGGCACGCTCAGCGCCACCGCACAATGTCCATGATCGGCGGGGAAAGGGGGGCGGGTCAGACCTCCAGGACCACCGGGATGATCATTGGGCGGCGGCGGTAGGTGTCGCTCACCCACCGGCCCAGCGCCCGGCGGATCTGCTGGCCGAGCTGGTGGGTGTCGGCGACCCCCTCGGCCGCGGCCCGGTCCAGCTCGGCCTCGAGCAGCGGCAGCACCGCGTCGAACGCAGCCGGGTCGTCGCTGAAGCCCCGGGCGGCGATCTGCGGCGCCCCGACGACCTTGCCGGTCATCGAGTCGACCGCGATCGTCACCGAGATGAAGCCCTCCTCGCCGAGGATGCGCCGGTCCTTCAGGGTCGGCTCGCCGACATCGCCGACCTCCATGCCGTCGACGTAGACGTAGCCGCAGGGCACCGCACCCACGATCGTGGCCTTGCCGTCGACGAGGTCGACGACGACGCCGTCCTCGGCCAGCACCACCCGCTCGATCGGGACCCCCGTCGCGACCGCGAGCGCGGCGTGCGCCCGCAGATGGCGCCACTCGCCGTGCACCGGCATCACGTTGGACGGCTTGGTCGCATTGAGCAGGAAGAGCAGCTCGCCGGCCGGCGCGTGCCCCGAGACGTGCACCTTCGCGACGCCCTTGTGGACGACCCGGGCGCCCCACCGCGACAGCCCGTTGATGACGCGGTAGACGGCGTTCTCGTTACCCGGGATCAGCGAGGAGGCGAGCACCACCGTGTCCTGCGCCTGGATGCGGATCTGGTGGTGCGAGCGGTTGGCCATCCGGGACAGCGCGGACAGGGGCTCGCCCTGCGAGCCGGTGGAGACCAGCACGACCCGGTTGTCCGGCAGGTGCTCGACGTCCTTCATGTCGACGACCAGGCCCGGCGGGACGCGCAGCAGCCCGAGATCGCGGGCGACCCCCATGTTGCGGACCATCGAACGGCCGACGAAGACGACGTTGCGCTTGTGCACCTCGGCGGCATCGAGGACCTGCTGCACGCGGTGAACGTGCGAGGCGAAGCAGGCGACGATGACCCGCTTGGTCGCGGTCCGCATGACCTCCTCGATGACCGGGCCGATCTCGCGCTCGGGTGTCACGAAGCCGGGCACTTCGGCGTTGGTGGAGTCCGACAGCAGCAAGTCGATCCCGTCGGCGCCGAGCCGAGCGAAGCCGCCGAGGTCGGTGAGCCGGCCGTCGAGCGGCAGCTGGTCCATCTTGAAGTCGCCGGTGTGCAGGACGACCCCGGCTGCGGTGCGGATCGCCACCGCGAGGGCGTCCGGGATCGAGTGGTTGACCGCGAAGAACTCCAGGCCGAACGGCCCGGCCTGCAGCTGCTCGCCCTCGACCACCTGCTGGGTCACCGGCACGATCCGGTGCTCGCGCAGCTTGGCCTCGAGCAGCGCGAGGGTGAACCGGCTGCCGAGGATCCGCAGGTCGCGCTTTTCCCGCAGCAGGTAGGGCAGCGCGCCGATGTGGTCTTCGTGGCCGTGCGTGAGGACGACCGCGTCGACGTCCTCCAGACGGTCCCGGATGTAGCTGAAGTCCGGCAGGATCAGGTCGATGCCCGGCTGCTCGTTCTCGGGGAAGAGCACGCCGCAGTCGACGATGAGCAGCCGCCCGGCGTACTCGAAGACGGTCATGTTGCGACCGATCTCGCCGAGCCCACCGAGGGCCACGACCCGCAGGCCGCCGGCCGGGAGTGGGGGCGGCGGCGTCATGCCCGGGTGCGGGTGGCTCATGCGAGCGCCAGCCCGGCGTCGGTCAGGTCCTGTTGCAGCACGGCGATCTGCTCCTCGGTGGCATCGACGAGCGGCATCCGCACCGGACCGACCGGGAAGCCGAGCAACCCGAGTGCGGCCTTGCTGAGGATCACGCCCTGGGTGCGGAACAGCCCGACGTAGACGGGCTGCAACCGCAGGTTGATGTCCCGCGCACGGGCGACATCGCCCGCGTCGTAGGCCTGTACCAGCTCGACGAGCTGTGGTGTCGCGACGTGGCTGACGACGCTCACGAAGCCGACTCCGCCGAGTGCGAGCAGCGGCAGGTTGAGCACGTCATCACCGGAGTAGACGGCCAGCTCGGAGCCGGCCAGCACCAGGGAGGTCGCGGCGAGGTCGTTCTTGGCGTCCTTGAGGGCGACGACCTGCGGGTGCCGGGCGAGCTCCAGGATGGTCTCGGTGCTGAGCGCCGAACCGGTGCGGCCCGGGATGTCGTACAGCATGAGGGGCAGAGCAGTGCTCTCGGCGATCGCGAGCGTGTGCGCGATGATGCCGGCCTGCGGCGGCTTGGAATAGTACGGCGTAACCGCGAGAAGCCCTGCCGCACCGGCTTTCTCGGCGTCACGGGCCAGCTCCACGGAGTGTGCGGTGTCGTAGGTGCCGACCCCGGCCAGCACGTGCGCGCGGTCGCCGACCGCGTCGACGACGGCGCGCAGCAGACCCTGCTTCTCCTCGCGCGAGGTCGTCGGTGACTCACCGGTCGTGCCGGAGATCACCAGGCCGTCGTTGCCCTGCGCCACCAGCCGGTCGGCGAGGGCCGCAGCCCGGTCGAGGTCGAGCGAGCCGTCGGCAGCGAAGGGCGTGACCATGGCGGTCAGCACCCGGCCGAACGGCGCTGACCGCGAGAGCATGGGCCTCAGGCTACCCGCCGGGGGCGGATCGGCCCGGCAGGCGCGGCCGTCAGCCCTCCCCGACCAGCGGGCTCGAGGCCACCTCGGTGCCGTCACCGAGTGCGCTGATGACGAAGTCGGCAAACACGTTCGGCGCGACCCGCTGCAGCTCGCGCAGCATCGCGATGGCGAGCTCACGGATCTCGACGTCGGCGTGCTCGCTCGCCCGCATCGCCACGAAATGCCGCATCGCCCGGTAGTTGCCGGTGACGACGATCCGGGTCTCGGTCGCGTTCGGCAGCACCGCACGGGCGGCCTGCCGGGCCTGCTTGCGCCGGGCCGTGACGTTCTCGACGTCGGCGAACTTCTTCTCCAGCCCCTCGAGCAGCTTGGTGTAGCTGGCCAGGGCCGCGCCCGAGGCCTCGAGGAACATCGCGTGCAGCTCGGGGTCGTCGGCGATGACGCCGGGCTCCACCATCGCGGCGTCCCGCTCGGGGACGTAGCGCTGCGAGAGCTGGCTGTAGGAGAAGTGCCGGTGCCGGATCAGCTCGTGGGTGAGGCTGCGCGACACCCCGCTCAGGTAGAACGTCACCGAGCCGTGCTCGAGCACCGACAGGTGACCGACCTCCAGGATGTGGGTGAGATAGCCGGCGTTGGTCGCGGTCGCCTGGTTGGGCTTGCTCCAGCTCTGGTAGCAGGCCCGGCCGGCGAATTCCGCGAGCGCCTGCCCGCCGTCGACATCGGTCTCCCACGGCACGTCGGCGGGCGCCTCGAAGTGGGTGAAGCCGATGACCTGGACCTTGAGCGGCGCGAGCGAGGGCACTGAACTCTCCGTACGACGGGTGCTGGCCCTCTGCGGCGGGGGAAGCCGGGCCGGTGCCAGCCTAGCGGCGGCGACGGCCACCCGGGCTCGTGCTGGATCGCGCCGCGAATCGCCGGG